>CAXTTB010000165.1:0-7575 GCA_964246905.1 uncultured Acetobacteraceae bacterium
GCGCTGCCCGACCCGCCCGCCGACCTGTCGCAGGCCGCAGAGGACCGCGCCCGCGCCCAGTTCGAGCGGCAGATGCGGGCGCGCGACGCCTTTGGCCCGGTGAACCAGCGGGCGGAGATCGAGGCGGCGGCGCTGGACGAGGCGGCGGCGGCCATCGTGCGGGACCGCGACGAATTGGCGACCGCCATCGCCAAGCTGCGCGGCGCCATCGGCCACCTGAACCGCGAAGGGCGCGACCGGCTGGGCCGGGTGTTCCAGGAGGTGGACCGGCGGTTCCAGGCGCTGTTCGCCCGCGTGTTCGGCGGCGGGCGGGCGCACCTCCAGCTCGTGGGCGACGACGACCCGCTGGTGGCGGGGCTGGAGATCTACGCGCAGCCGCCGGGCAAGAAGCTGGCGGCGCTGTCGCTGCTGTCGGGCGGGGAGCAGGCGCTGACCGCGCTCAGCCTGATCTTCGCGGTGTTCCAGTGCAACCCGGCGCCGGTTTGCGTGCTGGACGAGGTCGACGCGCCGCTCGACGACGCCAACGTGGACCGCTTCTGCGCGCTCTTGGCCGACATGGTGGCGCAGACCGGGACGCGCTTCCTGGTCGTCACGCACCACCAGCTCACCATGGCGCGGATGGACCGGCTGTACGGGGTCACGATGCAGGAGCGCGGCGTGTCCCGGGTGCTGTCCGTCGATCTGCACGCGGCGGTGGGCATGATGGAGGCGGTGGCGGCTGAGTAGTCCTGCCATCCCCCGTCCCGCGTCCTACAACGCCTTGACACCCCGCACCCCCGTCGGTAGCAAGCCCCGGCCTGCAAGGCGCGGCCGGTTGGGCGTGCGGAGGGCACAGGATGAGTGACGACAAGGGCGGCTCCTTCGAGGAGCGGCTGCAGGCGGCACGGACGAAGCAGGCCATGGATGCGCCGTCCCCCTCCGCCAAGGCGCAGGGGACGGCCAGCCCCATGGGCATCGGGGTCCGGGTGGGCGTCGAGCTGGTGTCGGCCCTGGCGGTCTCGGTCGCCATCGGCTGGGGACTGGACCGCTGGCTCGGCACCAAGCCCTGGCTCTTGGCGCTGTTCGTGCTGCTGGGCGGCGCCGCCGGGGTGGCCAACGTGTGGCGCCTGATGATGCCGCGCGCGCCTCGGGCGTAAGGCCTGGGGGCGTAAGGACTGGGACGTGGCGATGGCGTGCGTAAGGGTTGGAGAGGGACGGGAACTTGGCGGCTGAAGGCAAGATAGACGCGCTGGGCCAGTTCGAGCTGCATACGGCGCTCGGCGGCCTCGGGCGGTCGGTGAACTTCACCAACTCCAACCTGATGATGCTGCTGGGCGGCGCGCTGATCATCGGCCTGCTGTACTACGGCATGAAGCCGCGCGCCGTGGTGCCGGGGCGGCTGCAATCGCTGGCGGAAATCTCCTACAGCGGCCTGCTCGGCATGGCCGAAGGCAGCATCGGGCCGGAAGGGCGGCGCTTCTTCCCGTTCATCTTCACGCTGTTCTTCTTCGTGCTGATGGGCAACCTGTTGGGCCTGCTGCCGTATTCCTTCACCTACACCAGCCACATCGCCGTCACCTTCGGCCTGGCGCTCCTGGTCATCGTGATCGTCACCGCGGTGTCGCTGCACATCCACGGGATGCACTTCTTCAGCTACTTCTTCCCGGAAGGGGCGCCCAAGCTGCTGGCGCCGCTGATCGTGCCCATCGAGATCATCTCCTATTTGTCCCGCCCGGTGTCCCTGTCCATCCGCCTTTTCGCCAACATGGTCGCCGGGCACGTGATGTTCGAGGTGTTCGCGACGTTCATCGTGCTGCTGGGCGGCGCGGGCGTGCTGGGGGCCACCATCGGCATCCTGCCGCTGGTGCTGAACGTGGTGCTGGTCGGCTTCGAGCTGCTGGTGGCAGCACTTCAGGCCTACGTGTTCGCGATCCTCACCTGCATCTACCTCCACGACGCCGTGCACCTGCACTGACCACTGGCGCGTACCCCCCTTCCCCTCACCACAAAGGACTGGAACTCATGGAAGTCGCTGCTGCAAAGGCCCTCGGGGCCGGCTTGGCCGTCATCGCGCTCGCGGGCGTGGGCATCGGCATTGGCAACATCTTCTCGGCGATGGTGTCCACCGTGGGCCGCAACCCGGCCGCCCGCGACGCCGTGTTCCCCATCGGCATCCTGGGCTTCGCGCTGACGGAAGCGGTGGCGCTGTTCGCCCTGCTGATCGCCTTCCTGATCCTGTTCACCTGACACCCGCCTGCTGGGGCCGGCTCCTGCGCCGGCCCCGCCCCTATCAGCCCGCGGGACTTCGCACATGCCACAGCTCGACTTCTCCAACCCGTTGACCATCGCCCAGGTCGTCTGGATGGCGATCATCTTCGGCGTTCTTTATTACATCCTCGCACGCTACACGCTGCCGCAGGTGGCGGCGGTCGTGGACGGCCGGGCGAACCGCATCGCCGCCGACCTGGACAGCGCCCGCGCCGCCAAGGCGCAGTCGGATGCCGCCATCGCCGAGGTCAACGAGGCCGGGCGCCGGGCCAACGCGGAAGCGCAGGCCGCCATCAACACCGCCATCGCCCAGGTCAAGGCGGAGGCGGCAGAGCAGTCCCGCGCCGCGGATGAGCGCCTGTCCAAGCAACTGGCCGAGGCGGAGCAGCGCATCGGCGAGGCCCGGCGTGCCGCCATGGGCGCGTTGCGCGAGGTGGCGCGGGACACCGCAGGCGCGCTCGTCACCCGGCTGACCGGGCACGCGCCCGACCCGGCCGCCGTCGAGGGCGCCGTCGGCGCCGCCATGGCCGCCCGGTCCTGACGCCCGCGGCCTGACGTCCCCGGTCCTGACGCTCTAGGAACCCAGCACCATGCATCACGAGAGCTTCCTGGCCGACCCGCGCCTTTGGGTGGGCATCGCCTTCTTCCTGTTCTTCGCCATCTTCGGGCGCAAGATCTTCACCCCATTGCTGGCCCTGTTGGACAACCGCAGCCTGGCCATCAAGCGCGAGCTGGAGGAGGCGGGACGGCTGCGTCAGGAGGCGGAAGCCATGCTGGCCGACGCCAACGCCCGGCGCCAGGCGGCGCTGCAGGAGGCGCAGGCCATGTTGGACAGCGCCCGGGCCGAAGCACAGCGCGCCAGCGAGGCCGCCCGTGCCGAGGCCGCCAGCAGCGCCGCCCGGCGCGAGCAGACGGCCATGGACCGCATCGCCTCCGCCGAGAAGGCGGCTGTCGCCGACGTGCGCCACGCCGCCGCCGACCTGGCCGGACGCGCCGCGGAGCGCATCCTGACCGACAGCTTCCCGGCCGAAGCGGACGCGGCGCTGATCGACCGGGCGATCCAGGGCCTGCCGGCGGCACTCGCCAGCCGCCGCGCCGCCTGACGACCAGCTCGCAGGGCGCATAAGCGGAGCGTCATACGCCGACAGGCTACGCCGCATCATGGCGGAAGGCGCTGCCGCTTTTCCGCCCTACGAAGGTCACAGCCTCCACAAGCCCGACCGCCTACCGGATGTTGCCGTAGGACGGCGCCCCCAGGCCCGGGCAGGCGCACGGCGTGCCGACCGGACCCGGCGGCACCTGGCAGATGTAGAACCCGGCTTTGCACGTCGTGCCGACGTAGCCCACCACCTGTCCCTGCTGCGCCGTGCCCGCGGCGCCCAGCACCGGGCGGGTCGGCGCATACGGCACCGGCCCGATGGCGTCCGGGTTGCTGTAGCATCCGCCGAGCGCCAGCAGGGCGCCCAGGGTCAGCCCATGCCTCACCAGCGCCGCCTTCACGTTGAACATGGCTTCACCTTTCTCAAAGCGTCAGCCATGCCCAACGATTTCGCGTCCGGTTAGTTTTTCGCCTTATCGACCAGCCGGTTCTGCGCGATCCATGGCATCATCGCCCGCAGCTTCTCGCCAACCTGCTCGATGGGATGCTCGCTCATGCGGCGCCGGGTGGCCTTGAAGCTGGCCTGGTTGGTGCGGTTCTCCAGCATCCAGTCACGGGCGAAGCGTCCGGACTGGATGTCTTCCAGCACGCGCTTCATCTCTGCCTTGGTCGCCGCGTTGACGATGCGCGGGCCGGTCACGTACTCGCCGTACTCGGCGGTGTTGGAGATCGAGTAGTTCATGTTGGCGATGCCGCCCTCGTAGATCAGGTCCACGATCAGCTTCACCTCGTGCAGGCACTCGAAATACGCCATCTCCGGCGCATACCCGGCCTCCACCAGCGTCTCGTAGCCGGCCTTGATGAGTTCGACCAGGCCGCCGCACAGCACCGCCTGCTCCCCGAACAGGTCGGTCTCGCACTCCTCCTTGAAGGTCGTCTCGATGGTGCCGGCCCGGCCGCCGCCGATGGCGCTGGCGTAGCTCAGCGCCACCTCCAGCGCGTTGCCGCTCGGGTCCTGCGCCACGGCCACGAGGCACGGCACGCCGCCGCCACGCTGGTACTCGCTCCGCACCGTGTGGCCCGGCCCCTTCGGCGCGATCATGAACACGTCGATGTCCGGGCGCGGGTCCAGCAGGTTGAAATGGATGTTCAGCCCATGGGCGAAGGCGAGCGCCGCGCCGGGCTTCATGTTGGGGCCGAGCTTCTCCCGGTACAGGTCCCCCTGCCCCTCGTCCGGCGTCAGCACCATGACCACGTCGGCCCACTTCGCGCACTCCGCCGGGTCCATGGTGCGGATGCCGGCCGCTTCCGCCTTGGCGACGCCGGCCGAGCCGGGGCGCAGGCCGACGGCCAGCTCGGAGACGCCGCTGTCCCGCAGGTTGGCGGCGTGGGCATGGCCCTGGCTGCCGTAGCCGATGATCGCGACCTTCTTGCCCTTGATGAGGTTCACGTCGGCGTCGCGGTCGTAGTAAACGCGCATGGGCATGGGTCGGGGTCCTTGGCTGTGAATGCGTGCGTTCTAGCGCCTCAGCCGCCGTTGGCTAGTGCGCGGCCGACAGCGTCCGCGTGCCGCGGGCGATGGCCGCGACGCCGGTGCGGCTGACCTCCGCGAGGCCAATGGGGCGCAGCAGCTCGATGAAGCTGTCGAGCTTCTGCGTGCCGCCGGTCAGCTCGAACACGAAGCTCTCCACCGTCGCGTCGATCACCCGGGCGCGGAACGCCTCCGCCAGGCGCAGCGCCTCCGCCCGGTTGGCGCCGTCGCTGATGACCTTCACCATGGCCAGCTCCCGCGCCAGATGCGGGCCTTCCTGCGACAGCTCGGCGATGCGGTACACCGGCACCAGGCGGGCGAGCTGCGCCTTGATCTGCTCGATCACCATGTCGGTGCCGCTGGTCACGATGTTGATGCGGCTGCGGCTGCCGCCGGCATCCACGGAAGCGACCGTCAGGCTGTCGATGTTGTAGCCGCGCCCGGCGAACAGGCCGATGACCCGGGCCAGCACGCCGCTCTCGTTGTCCACCAGCACGGAGATGGTGGCGGAGCGGCGGGGCAGCGCCGCCGCCTCCCTGGCCGAGAAGGTCGGCGGCGCCGCCGGGTGGGGGATGTCCTCTTCCATCAGACCAGCATCAGCCCCTCGTCGGTGATCGCCGCCGTGCGGTCCTGATGCTCCGGCCCCAGGATCATCTCGTTGTGCGCGGCGCCGGACGGGATCATCGGGAAGCAGTTCTCCTTCTGATCGACGCAGATGTCGGCGATCACCGGGCGGTCGATGGCGATCATCTCCCGGATCACCCGGTCGAGGTCGTCGATGCCGTTCGCGCGCAGGCCGACGCCGTGGAACGCCTCCGCCAGCTTCACGAAGTCCGGCAGCGCCTCCGAGTAGCTTTCGGAGTAGCGCCCGCCGTGCAGCAGCTCCTGCCACTGCCGCACCATGCCCATGTACTGGTTGTTCAGGATGAACACCTTCACCGGCAGGCGGTACTGCGCGAGCGTCGCCATCTCCTGGATGTTCATCTGCACGCTGGCCTCGCCGGAGATGTCGATCACCAGGGCGTCGGGATGGGCGATCTGCACCCCCATCGCCGCCGGCAGGCCGTAGCCCATGGTGCCGAGGCCGCCCGAGGTCATCCAGCGGTTCGGCTTGTCGAAGCGGAAGTGCTGCGCCGCCCACATCTGGTGCTGGCCGACCTCCGTGGAGATGAAGGTCTCCCGCCCCGTCTCCCGGGTGATCTCGTACAGGCGGCGGATGGCGTGCTGCGGCTTGATGACCGCGCCGGGGCTGGAATCCTGAGTGTATTTCAGGCTGTCCAGCGCGCGCCAGGCGTCGATCTGCCGCCACCAGCCGGCGAGCGCCTCCCGGTCCTGCCGGATGTCGTCCGCGTGCCAGGCGGCCAACAGCGCCTCCATCACCCGGGCGGCGTCGCCGATGACCGGCACATCGACCAGCACGTTCTTGTTGATGCTGCTGGGGTCGATATCGACGTGGATCTTGCGGCTGCCGGGGCTGAAGGCGTTGATCCGCCCCGTCACCCGGTCGTCGAACCGCGCGCCGACGTTCAGCATCACGTCGCAGCCGTGCATGGCGTTGTTGGCCTCGTACGTGCCGTGCATCCCGAGCATCCCCAGGAACTGCGGGTCGTTCGAGGGATAGGCGCCCAGGCCCATCAGCGTGCTGGTGCACGGCACGCCGGTGGCGCGCACGAAGGCGACCAGCGCGTCCGACGCGGCCTCGCCTGCGTTGATGACGCCGCCGCCGCTGTACACGATGGGGCGCTTGGCCGCCTTCAGCAGCCGCACCGCCTCCTTGATGCGGGCCGGGTCGGGTTCGGTCATCGGGCGGTAGCTGCGGTGCGGCGCGTCGGAGGCGGGCTGATACGGCGCAGGCGCGATCAGGATGTCCTTAGGCAGGTCGATCAGCACGGGGCCGGGCCGTCCGGTGCGGGCGATGTAGAACGCCTCGTGCACCGTGCGGGCCAGGTCCTCCGACTGGCGGACCAGGTAGTTCTGCTTGGTGGCGGCGCGGGTGATGCCCGTGGTGTCCGCTTCCTGGAAGGCGTCGTTGCCGATCAGGTGGGTCGGCACCTGGCCGGTCAGGCAGACCACCGGGATGCTGTCCATCAGCGCATCGACCAGGCCCGTCACCGCGTTGGTGGCGCCCGGCCCGCTGGTGACGAGCACGACGCCGACGCGGCCGGTGCTGCGCGCGTAGCCCTCCGCCGCATGCACCGCCGCCTGCTCGTGCCGGACGAGGATGTGGCGGATGCTGTTCTGCTTGAAGATCGCGTCGTAGATCGGCAGCACCGAGCCGCCGGGGTAGCCGAAGATCACCTCGACGCCCTGGTCGCGGAGCGCGCGGAGCAGGATCTCGGCGCCGGACTGCTGCTGGATGGCGGTCATGTCGTCACTCCCAATGGGCTGGACGGGCGTCGTCTGATGCGCCGCGCCGATCCTCTAGCATAATGAAACGCATTAAACCACACCAAACACTTTCCGAAAATTGCGCGGCGTCCGCAAATCGCGCATGGATCGTATGCGTGTTGCACAAGGCGGCGACGGCCCGGCGCCGGAACCAGGTGGCTTGCCGCTTGGCGTACTGCCCGGAGGCCAGCACCGCGCGGCGCCGCGCCTCCTCCAGCGTCAGCTCCCCACGCAAATGGGACGCCAGCTCCGTCATGCCAACCGCCCGCAGCACCGGCAACGCCGGGTCGAGCCGGAGGGCGAGCAGCGG
>CAXTTB010000166.1:0-7559 GCA_964246905.1 uncultured Acetobacteraceae bacterium
CGGTGGTGGCGGCGCTCGCGGTCTGGCTGCGCCGGGCGGAGAGCGCGCTGGTGGCGGCGAGCCTCGGCGCCATCGGCGGCGGCGCGGTGGGCAACGTGATCGACCGGCTGCGCTTCGGCGCCGTGGTGGACTTCCTGCACGCCCACGCCTTCGGCTGGTCGTGGTACGTGTTCAACGTGGCGGACGCGGCCATCGTGTGCGGGGTGGGCGTGCTGGTGCTGGACGGGCTGCGTCCGCGCGCCCGCTTGCAGGCGCCGGGCATTCAGCAGTAGAACCCGCGGCATGACGGTTCGTGTTGTTCTGTTAACTTCCCTCGCCCTGGGCCTCGCCGCGTGCAGCGGGGACGAGCTGACCCGCACGTTCGGCCTGACCCGCGATGCCCCGGACGAGTTCCGGGTCACGACGCGCGCCCCCCTGTCGATGCCGCCCGACTTCACCCTGCGCCCGCCGCGCCCCGGCGCCACCCGCCCGCAGGAGCTGACGCAGCGGGAGGCGGCGGAGGCGGCCCTGGCCCCTGACACCGTGATGGGCCGCCCGGAGGCCGGCGTGACGCCGGGCCAGCAGGCGCTGGTGGACGCCGCCGGCCGCCCGGCGCCGGCCGACATCCGCGCCCGCGTGGACAACGAGGCGGCGCTGGACACCCCGAGCCGTCCCTTGACCGACCGCCTGCTGTTCTGGCGCAGCCCACCGCCGCCCGGCACGCAGATCGACGCGGAACGGGAAAGTGCCCGGCTGCGGCAGAACGCGGCGCTGGGCCAGTCTCCGGAGGTGGGGGATACGCCGATCATTCAGCGTAAGCGGCAGGGGTTGTTCAGCAGTATTTTTTAACAAGCCACCTGCCTCAGGGTACGCCACAACAACGGTTTGGGCGGATCAAGGGAGTAGGGAGATGGACTTTCACGCAACCTGCCGTCTCATTTGACTCGTCTCTTGTTCCAGTCGCCCGCAGGCTGCATCGTAAAAGGCCGGATGCGTTTCCGCAGCATGGGCGAAGCGACCGTTGCGGACCGCTGCCACGGAGGCCGAGCAAAGGCCGCCAAAAGGTTCCCAGACCGTATCTCCGGGATCTGTTGCTGCGAGTACCATTCGTTCCATAAGCCCAACCGGCTTTTGGTTTGCATGTAGGAACCCGCTCCCATCGGGGATGCGGACCCGCTCCGGCCCATGCACGGCAGGTTCTTGCCACACATTGGTTATGCCGTGAGTATGGTTCCACTTCGACCGTAAGCCGTCCCAGGCTGCGGATGAGGGCGGATTCGCGCCGTCAATTGAGAAGTAGGGGCGTCCCCCGTTCGGCTCTCCATTCGTCTCGCACCAATCCGCCATTGCAGCGACCGCTTCGCCGGGCGGGAAGTACCAGAGATGACACGCCGTCAGGTACTTGCGCGTAGCCGCATTCTTAACGCCGCAGGCAGCGTTGGCCTGATACATCGGCAAGCCACTCCGCATCCATTCGGCCCGCAGCCATTCCTGCAATCCGAGTTGGCGACCATCCACAGTTAAGAGGGTAGCCCTGCGCGTGTAGCGGGCGGCGATTTCGGTTACAACCGGCAAGCCCCGGATTGTTTGCGAGTTCACATTGCCCGCGATGTGGGCAATTCCTTTGTCCCAAACGGAAAGCTCCTCGTATTGCCATCCATGCAGTTCGAGGATTGGGTGCACGACAGCCCAGCCTATCTCCCGATTCCAAAACCAGAGCGTCGTTCCTGGCTGGCTATGGTGAGCCCAGGCGGCAACGTGTGGGGCATACCACTCAGCGAGGCCGCCCGGCCCATTGGGTTCGCCGGGAAACATGCCTAGACCATATGCTCCGTCTGAAACAATCAGAGATGGAGACCGCCAGCTATCGTAACAAGTTTGGGCGTCAGCATGGTGTAAAGAGGCGGAGCCGAACCGAGCGGCTTCCTCGCCCGTCGCCAGTCTCAGCTTCGTCTGTTCGCCCATTCCATCCGCTCAAATCTTCCAACCCTATCATAGCTCCTGGTTCCCTGAATGGGCATCTCTCTTGTGGACCTGCCCGTATCGGGTTCAGGTAGTCGAAAGAGGGTCGAGTCGCGCATGTCGGACAGCCAGAGCAGCCCGCATGAACCCACGCCGGGCAAGGTCCCGCCGCCAGAAAGGGTTGCCCCAACTGCTGACCAAGCGGACCTTGTGCTGCTGCAGGCTGTCAGGGACACGCTGTTCGCGTTGCCCGCCCGCTTTAAATCCAATTTGAACATTGAGGGCGTGCTTGCGACCGACCTCCACGCTTTCAACACCAGTTTGGGAGCGTCCATTGAGGAACAGGTTGTCGCCGCCCTCAACGAGTTGAAGGGCGCGTGGGACCCTAATGACAACTATCCCACACACCAGTTCGTCCGATCTCCGCAACGGTTTCCCGATGTGACGTTGCGGAACATGGTTCGAGGCGACCAATCTGCCCCGCTGCTGGGCATTGAGTTAAAAGGCTGGTATGTGCTTTCCAAAGAAGGGGAACCGAGTGGACGCTATAAGGTAACGCCTTCTGCGTGCGCACCACAGGACCTACTCGTGATCGTTCCTTGGGCGTTGGGAAACGTAGTGAGCGGCACACCGCGGCTGTTTACGCCGTATGTCGAAAGCGCGCTATACGTCGCGGAGTACCGCAATTGGTGGTGGCAGCACAAACGAGAGGCCAAGACGGCTAAAATCGGCATCGCCAGCCCGATGGACGCCATGCCTTATCCGGCGCAGAAATCTGATAAAATCAGTGATGTTCCTGAGAGTGACAGTGGCAACAATTTTGGCCGAGTTCCAAGACTGGGTATCATGGACCAGTATAAATCTGAGTTAATGCGGGAAACCCTATCGGGAATCCCGCTTTGGGCCTGGCTGGACTTCCTTCGTCCTTTTGCAGGGGAGGCCGAGGAGTACGACATACGGAAGGACATTGCCCGGGTAGCGGCCAAAGTGAAGGCGGAGCTTGGGACAGAGGACATACGCCAAGAGGAGTTGATACAAGCCATCATCGGCATCGTTCAGGCTGTCCGAGGTTGAGCTTAGATCGCCCGAAATCAAACAGGCCACTAACGCCCCAGCGTATGATACTCCGCATTCGGCATCATATCCACCGCGTGCGCCACCCGGTTGGTGTAGTTGAAGAACCCTGCCACCTCCGCGATGTCGAAGATGTCCGCGTCCGAGAACCCCTGCGCGCTCAGCGCGTCCCGGTCCGGCTGGCCAATCAGGTGCGGGGCCGCGGTGAGCTGCACCGCGAAGTCCAGCATCGTGCGCTGCCGGGCCGGCAGCTCGGCGACGCGGTAGTTGAAGGCGAGCATCTCGCCCAATTGCGGGTCGTCCGACAGCTTTCGCACCGCCGCGCCGTGCGCCACCAGGCAGTAGTAGCAGCGGTTCCACGCGGACACCGCGACCGCGATCATCTCGCGCTCCAGCTTGGTGAGGCCGGACGGCGCCAGCATCAGCTCGTCGTACAGGCGGACGAAGTTCCGCAGCTTCTCCGGGCGCAGCAGCCAGGCGCGCAGCACGTTGGGCACGAAGCCCAGCTTGTCCCGGCATTTCTGGAAATACGGCCGAAGCTCCTCCGGCAGCGTCGCCTCGTCGGCGTCTTCGAGGGCCGTCACGTGGCTGGGCTGCGGCATGTTTACTCTCCGAGGCTGCGGGCTTGGTCGCGCAGGATGAACTTCTGCATCTTGCCGGTGCTGGTCTTGGGCAGCGGGCCGAACACCACGGTGCGCGGCGCCTTGAAACGCGCCATGCGGGCGCGGCAGAAGGCGATGATCTCGGCCGCGGTCGCGTCCATGCCGGGCCGGAGCGTCACGAAGGCGCAGGGCGTCTCCCCCCAGGTGGGGTCGGGCCGGGCGACCACGGCGGCTTCCAGCACCGCGGGGTGGCGGTACAGCACGCCCTCGACCTCGATGGTGGAGATGTTCTCGCCGCCGCTGATGATGATGTCCTTGGAGCGGTCGCGGATCTCGATGTAGCCGTCGGGGTGGCTCACCGCGAGGTCCCCGGTGTGGAACCAGCCGCCGGCGAAGGCCTCCGCGGTGGCAGCGGGGTTCTTGAGGTAGCCCTTCATGACGATGTTGCCGCGCATGAACACCTCACCCATCGTCGCGCCGTCGCGCGGCACCGGCTGCATCGTCGAGGGGTCGGCGACCATCAGGCTTTCCTGCACGGGGTAGGTCACGCCCTGGCGGGCCTTGAGCCGGGCGCGCTCCTCGGGCGGCTCGCTGTCCCACTCGTCGTGCCAGGCGCAGACGGTGACGGGGCCGTAGGTCTCGGTCAGGCCGTACACGTGGGTGACGGCGAAGCCGAGCCGTTCCATGCCCTCCAGCACCGCGGCGGGCGGGGCGGCGCCGGCGGTCATCATGCGGACCGGCGCCGGGCGCGGCTGCACGCCGGGGTGGTTGAGGATCAGGCCCATGACGATGGGCGCGCCGCACAGATGGGTGACGCCGGCCTCGTCCATGGCGCCGAGGATCGCCCCCGCCTCGACCCGGCGCAGGCAGACGTTGGTGCCTGCCATCGCCGCCACCGTCCACGGGAAGCACCAGCCGTTGCAATGGAACATCGGCAGCGTCCAGAGATACACCGGATGCTGCGCCATGCCCCAGGTCACGGCGTTGCCGACCGCGTTCAGGTAGGCGCCGCGGTGGTGGTACACGACCCCCTTCGGGTTGCCCGTGGTGCCGGAGGTGTAGTTGAGCGCGATGGCGTCCCACTCGTCCGGCGGCATGGACCAGGCATAGTCCGGGTCGCCGCCGGCCAGGAACGCTTCGTAGTCGGTGTCGCCCACCGGCTCGCCCGGCGGCGCCAGCTTGTCGTTGACATCGACGACGTAGGGCCGCGCCTCCGCCGGGAGCATGGCGAGCGCCCGGGCCATGACCGGCGCGAACTCGCGGTCGATGAGCACGGCCCGGGCCTCGCCGTGCGCCAGGATGAAGGCGACCGTCTCGGCGTCCAGCCGCACGTTGATGGCGCAGAGCACGGCGCCGAGCATGGGGATGCCGAAATGCGCCTCCACCATCGCGGGCGTGTTGGGCGCCATCACCGCCACCGTGTCGCCCCGTCCGACGCCCCGCGCCGCCAGCGCCGAGGCCATGCGGCGGCAGCGGGCATACGTCTCCGCCCAGGTCGCGCTGTGCGGCCCGTGCACGATGGCGACGCGATCCGGGAACACGTCCGCCGTGCGACGGATGAAGCTCAAGGGCGACAGCGCCTGGTGGTTGGCCGCGACCCTCGGCAGGTCGAACTTGTCGCGCGTGATGGCGGTCCCCCCTCAGAAGCCGAACATGTGGTCCAGGCTGAACCCCCCGGCGTCATCCATCAAGCCATGATAGCCGAACAGCCGGCAGGTCTGGTCCCGGATCAGCACGTAGCCGCGCGGCCCCGCGCGGTCCAGCAGCGCCGCCCCGAACACAAGGTGCGGCCAGACCATCGCCGAGCCGGAGCAGGCGATGCGGAGCGGCTCCTCCGCGATCACCTCCCCGCCGCCGTCGTGCAGCAGCAGGGCGGTCGCGGACCATGGGTGCCAGGCCGCGGAGGCCGGGTAGATCAGCGCGGCGTAGCTGTGCCGCCTGCCGTCGCCCAGTTTCAGGAACAGCCGGGTGGACAGGCCCGGCGGCGGCCCGGAATAGCTCTGCGGCTCGTCGCGGTATGTCATGGCCGTGTTGTAGATGTGCGCGCCGAAGCTGCTCTCGGCGGCGTGGCCGCTGGCCCGGTCCTCGTAGCGCAGCAGGGCGTGCAGCCAGCCGTCCGCCTCCCCGCCGTCGCGGAAGTCGTACACGAGGTCCGCATGGCCCTCCTCCACGTCGAACTCGGCAAGGTCGAGCGCCAGGCCGTGGTCGCGCGGCAGGCAGCCGAGGAAGCGTTCGGCGACCTGGCGGCCCGCCGCGTCGAACACGTCGATGCGGATGGGCAGGGTGCGCTGCTGCTCCGCCATGGGGGTCGGCAGCACAATGCTGCGGAACCGCCCGCGCGGCAGGATCGGGAAGGGCAGCAGGTAGCCGCGGCCCAGCAGGTCGTGCAGCGAAGGGATGCCGGGGTCGGGCGGCAGCCCGGCGCGCTCCACGTTCAGATGGGCGATGCGGGTGCGCCCGGCGCGCGTCACCTCGTAGCGCGGGCGGACCACGTGCCGCCCGGCCCGCACCTCGATCTGTGCCGGCCAGCGCAGCCCCGGCAGCAAATCGGCCACGTCGAGCGCCAGGCTGGCATAGGGGCCGACCTCCTGCGCCAGGGGCGCCGGCGCCTCCGCCCCCATGCGGTCCAGCAGCACGGCGCCGGGCGGGATCGGGGCGGCGTGGCTATTTTGAAGCCACAGCACCACGCGCTCGTCCGGACGCGGCGCGGGCATCCCGGCGTAGCGGTCGGCGGGCCAGGCGTTGGCGTCATGGGTGACGGACAGGCTGGCCTCCGCGCCGTCGCCGTAGGTGTCCAGCGCATACTTCACCACGTCGTGCCCGGCGGCGCCGATGGCGTGGATGAAAAGCTGCCCGGCGAACTCGGGCAGGCCGAACCGGGCGCGGACCTCCGCGCTGTCGATGGCGATGCCGGCGCCGCCGGGCGGGACGGGCTGCTCCCACTCCGCCCGGACCTGGCCCGCGCCGTCGAACAGCCGCAGCCACAGCCGCACCGCCCCGGCACCGTAGCCCGCCCAGTAGTTCGCCGTCACCAGCCGCGTGTGCAAGCCGCGCTCGTCGCGGAAAAAGGCGTAGTTGGTCGCGAAGTTCACCCGGTCGAGGTAGCGCCGCGGGTTGCTCAGCATCCCGTCCGGCAGCCGCGCCTCGTCCAGCGTCGCGATGGCCATGCCGCCGGGCAGCATGTGCTCGATCCGCGCCACCACCCGCCCGGCGTCGAACGCCGCGACCAGCAGGGTGGCGCAGGTGGAGTGCTGCAGGTCCGTGAGCGGCCGGGCCGGCCGGCCTGCGCGCGTCTGCCCGATCTGCTGCACGTCGTGCACATAGCTCTCCGCCGCCTCCGGCATCGCCGGGTGCAGCGCGAACAGCGCGTCCGACACGCCGTCCGGGTCATACACCGCAAGCGGCCCGGCCTCGCGCAGCCGGGCCGCGAGGCGCTGCACGGCCTCCGCCGCGACCGGGTGGGCAAAGGCCTTGTACAGCACGTTGCCGCCGGCCCGCGCGTCGAAGGTCTGGATGTCCAGCATGGTCACACTCCTAAAAGCCCAGCCGCCGCCGCATCTCGTCCGCCGCCGCCTGCGTGTCGTCAACCGGCGTCACCGGCCAGAGGTCGAGCCGCCCGGCGAACGGGCGCAGCCGCCCGTCCTCCTGCAGGAACCGGGTGAACTGCCGGATGCGCCGCGACCGCCCGGGCAGGGCCGCCAGCAGCACCGGCGCCGCCGTCGCCACGGCCTCCGACACCATGGACACGCTGTCCTCCGTCACGATGATGGCGTCCGCGAGCGCCAAGAGGCCGAAATATGGGTTGTCGCCTGCCATGTCCCACATCCAGCCGCCCTCCGGCTCCACCGCCCGGCGCAGCGCGGCCCGCGCGTCCTCCGACGTGCGGCGGGACGGCGTGAGCGCCAGGCCAACCCGGTCCGCCCGCATCATGCCGGCGAGCGA
>CAXTTB010000167.1:0-5508 GCA_964246905.1 uncultured Acetobacteraceae bacterium
GACCGAAACCGCCGCCGACTTCCCCGCTTCTTGGGCCGCCAACGTCGCCCGCCTTGAGCACCCCTACGACCCCAGCCAGGAGCACGACGCCTGCGGCGTCGGCGTCGTGGCCGCCCTCGACGGCCGTGCCCGGCGCGACGTGGTGCAGGCCGGCATCGACGCGCTGCGCGCCGTGTGGCACCGCGGCGCCGTGGACGCGGACGGCAAGACCGGGGACGGCGCCGGCATCCACATCGAGATCCCGCAGGACTTCTTCGCGGAGGCCGTGCGGCGCAGCGGGCACGCGGAGCCGCCGGGCCGCATGGCGGTGGGCATGGTGTTCCTGCCCAAGACCGACCTCAGCGCGCAGGAGCGGTGCCGGCAGATCGTGGAGACGGAGATCCTGGCGCTCGGCTACGGCATCCACGGCTGGCGGCAGGTGCCGATCCACTCCGACTGCATCGGCGAGAAGGCCAACGCGACCCGGCCCGAGATCGAGCAGATCATGGTGCGCGCCCACCCCGGCCTCGACGATGCCGCCGACGACGCGGAGTTCGAGCGCGACCTCTACGTGATCCGGCGCCGGATCGAGAAGCAGGCGATCCTGTCGCAGATCCCGGAGCTGTACATCTGCAGCCTGTCCTGCCGCTCGATCATCTACAAGGGCATGTTCCTGGCGGAGAGCCTGGCGGACTTCTACCCGGACCTCGCCGACCCGCGCTTCAAGAGCCGGTTCGCCATCTACCACCAGCGGTACTCGACCAACACCTTCCCGACCTGGCGGCTCGCGCAGCCGTTCCGGATGCTGGCGCATAACGGGGAGATCAACACCGTCCACGGCAACGTCAACTGGATGAAGTCGCACGAGACGCGGCTCGCGTCCGGGCCGCTGGAGGGCTTCATCGAGGACGTGAAGCCGGTGATCCAGGCCGGCGGGTCGGACACGGCCTCGCTCGACAACGTGTTCGAGCTGATGGTGCGCGCCGGGCGCGACGCGCCGATGACGAAGGCGCTGCTGATCCCGGCGAGCACCGGGCAGGACGCGACCATGCCGGACGCGCACCGGGACATGTTCCTTTATTGCAACGCCGTCATGGAGCCGTGGGACGGCCCGGCGGCCATCACCGCGACCGATGGGCGCTGGGTGATCGCCGGCCTCGACCGCAACGGCCTGCGCCCGCTGCGCTACACCATCACCGACAGCAACCTCCTGGTGGTCGGCAGCGAGACCGGGATGGTGAAGTTCCAGGAATCCGAGATCGTCGCCAAGGGCCGGGTGGGGCCGGGGCAGACGGTGGGCGTCGATCTGGAGGCCGCACGGTTCTACCGGGACGACGAGCTGAAGGATTTGCTTTCGGGCCGCCAGCCGTTCGGGGAATGGACGCGGGGGATCACCCGGCTCGACGGCATCATCAAGACGGACGCGCCGGAGACGGTGCAGTTCCCGGCGGAGGAACTGCGGCGGCGGCAGCTCGCGGTGGGCACGACGCTGGAGGAGCTGGAGATGATCCTGCACCCCATGGTGGAGGACAGCGCCGAGGCCATCGGCTCCATGGGGGACGACACGCCCATCGCGGTCCTGAGCGAGAAGTACCGCGGCCTGCACCACTACTTCCGCCAGGGGTTCAGCCAGGTCACCAACCCGCCCATCGACAGCCTGCGGGAGACGCGGGTGATGACGCTCAAGACCCGGCTCGGCAACCTCGGCAACGTGCTCGACGAGGACAGCAGCCAGTGCGACCTGCTGCAGCTCGAAAGCCCGGTGCTGAGCAACGCCGAGTTCGCGGCGATGACGGCGCGGATGGGGGAGGCGGTGTGCCGGATGGACTGCACCTTCGCGGTGGCGGAGGGGGAGGCCGGGCTGCGCGCCGGGCTGGACCGCGTCCGGCGGGAGGCGGAGGAGGCGGTGCGCGCCGGCTGCGCCCACGTGGTGCTGACGGACGAGGCGCAGGGCGAGGACCGCGCGCCGATGCCGATGATCCTGGCGACGGGCGCCGTGCACACGCATCTGGTGCGGCAAAGCCTGCGGACCTTCACCAGCCTCAACGTGCGGAGCGCGGAGTGCATCGACACGCACTACTTCGCCGTGCTGATCGGGGTGGGGGCGACGACGGTGAACGCCTACCTCGCGCAGGAGGCCATCGCCGACCGGCACCGGCGCGGGCTGTTCGGGCCGATGACGCTCAAGGAGGCGGTGCAGCGGTACAAGAAGGCGGTCGATAAGGGGCTGCTCAAGATCATGTCCAAGATGGGCATCTCGGTCGTCAGCTCCTACCGCGGCGGCTACAACTTCGAGGCCATCGGGCTGTCCCGCGCGCTGGTGGGGGAGTTCTTCCCGGGGATGCAGTCGCGCATCTCGGGCATCGGCTTGTCGGGCCTCGCGCGGAAGATCCTGGGGCTGCATGAGGCGGCCTGGGACGGGGAGGCGGCGACGCTGCCGGTGGGGGGCGTGTACAAGCTGCGGCGCCGGGGTGAGGTGCACGCCTTCGACGGCGGGCTGATCCACACGCTGCAGACGGCCGTCGCGACCGACAGCTTCGAGACCTACCGGCGCTACGCGGACGGGGTGCGGCGGCAGAAGCCGGTGGCGCTGCGCGACCTGCTCGACTTCCGCACGGACAAGGTGACGCCGATCTCCGTCGATGACGTGGAGAGCATCACCGAGATCCGCAAGCGCCTGGTGGCGCCGGGCATCTCCTTGGGCGCGCTCAGCCCGGAGGCGCACGAGACGCTGAGCATCGCGATGAACCGCATCGGCGCCCGGTCCGACAGCGGGGAGGGCGGCGAGGACCCGGCGCGCGCCACGCCGCGGCCGAACGGCGACAACGCCTCGTCGGCGATCAAGCAGGTGGGGTCCGGGCGGTTCGGCGTCACGGCCGAGTACCTGAACGCCTGCCGCGAGATCGAGATCAAGGTGGCGCAGGGCGCCAAGCCCGGCGAGGGCGGGCAGTTGCCCGGCTTCAAGGTCACGGGACTGATCGCCCGCCTGCGCCACGCGACGCCGGGCGTCACGCTCATCAGCCCGCCGCCGCACCACGACATCTACTCGATCGAGGACCTGGCGCAGCTCATCTACGACCTGAAGCAGATCAACCCGGACGCCGGGGTGTGCGTGAAGCTCGTGTCGCGCTCCGGCATCGGCACCATCGCGGCGGGCGTCGCCAAGGCCAAGGCGGACACCATCCTCATCAGCGGGCACAGCGGCGGCACCGGGGCCAGCCCGCAGACCTCCGTCAAGTACGCGGGACTGCCATGGGAGATGGGCCTGTCGGAGGCGCACCAGGTGCTGACGCTGAACCGGCTGCGCCACCGGGTGCGGCTGCGGACGGACGGAGGGATCAAGACCGGGCGCGACGTGGTGATCGCCGCCATGCTGGGGGCGGAGGAGTTCGGCATCGGCACCACGAGCCTCGTCGCCATGGGCTGCATCATGGTGCGGCAGTGCCACAGCAACACCTGCCCGGTGGGCGTGTGCACCCAGGACGACACGCTGCGGCAGAAGTTCGACGGCAGCCCGGAGAAGGTCATCAACCTGTTCTCCTTCATTGCGGAGGACGTGCGCGGCATCCTGGCCTCGCTCGGCGTCCGGCACCTGACCGACGTGATCGGGCGGACAGACCTCCTGCAGCAGGTGAGCCGGGGGTCGGACCTGCTCGACGACCTCGACCTCAACCCGCTGCTCGCCCAGGCCGATCCGGGGCCGCACGCGCGCTACTGCACGCAGGTGGGGCGCACGGAGGTGCCGGAGACGCTCGACGCGCAGATGATCGGCGACGCGGCGGCGCTGTTCGACCGGGGCGAGAAGATGCAGCTCCAGTACAACATCCGCAACACCCACCGCGCCATCGGCACCAAGCTCTCGTCCCGCATCACCCGGCAGTACGGCATGACCGGCCTGCAGCCCGGCCACGTCACGGTGCGGCTGCGCGGCACGGCCGGGCAGTCGCTCGGGGCGTTCGGGGTGCAGGGGTTGAAGCTGGAGGTGCTGGGCGACGCCAACGACTACGTGGGCAAGGGCCTGTCGGGCGCCACCATCGTGGTGCGCCCGGCGCCGAGCAGCGGGCTGGTGAGCCAAGCCAACACCATCATCGGCAACACCGTGCTCTATGGTGCCACGGCCGGCGAGCTGTTCGCCGCCGGCCAGGCCGGGGAGCGGTTCGCGGTGCGGAACAGCGGCGCGACCGCGGTGGTGGAGGGCTGCGGCTCCAACGGGTGCGAGTACATGACCGGGGGCACGGTGGTGGTGCTGGGTGCCGTGGGCGACAACTTCGGCGCCGGGTTCACCGGGGGGGTGGCGTTCGTCTATGACCCGGAGGAGCTGTTCGAGAAGCGGGTGAACCCGGACACGCTGACCTGGCAGCGGGTGGGATCGGCGCATTGGGACCGGGTGCTGCGCGGCTTGGTCGCCCGGCACGCGAAGGAGACGCACAGCCGGTACGCGGCGACGCTGCTGCTCGATTGGGACCAGACGGTGGGGCGGGTCTGGCAGGTGGTGCCGAAGGAGTACGTGAAGTACTTGGAGGCGCCGTTGTCGGATGCGGAGGAGGCGTTGCGGGCGTAAGATGGGGTTTGGGGCCGTGGCGCCGGGGGTGGTGTGGCGGCCCTGGCCGGAGAACAGGAGGCCGTGATGAGCGAAGCCGTCGAAAAGCCTGATGAGGTCACGGCAGCGATCCGAACGGCGAAAGAGTTCCTTCTCAAGGCGTTCCAGGGCGAGAAGATTGAGAACCTCGGCCTGGAGGAAGTGCGGCGGAACAAGCACGACGATACCTGGGAGATCACGCTTGGGTTCAGCCGCCGCTGGGAGGCTCCCCCGCCCAACAACACGTTCCTCGCGATGGCCGCGGCCGCCGCGGCTGCCCGGCCTCTACGGACATACAAGGTCGTGACGGTTGACCCGAACGGCCCGAAAGGACTTTCAATCACCAATCGCCAAGATGACTGATCCGCTTTGCCGAAGCTGATCCTCGATGCGAACATGCTGGTGGTGTTCGTCATCGGGAGCGTCGATCCCAAGCTGCTCGGCGTCGCGAAACGGGTGAAGGAGTACAAGCCCAGCGACTACGACTTGATCTACGCCTATCTCAGCCTGTTCAGCGACATCGTGCTATTGCCGAACATTATCAGCGAAGCGTCGAACCTGCTGGACCATCTGAGGGGAGAGCGGCGGGAGCATTGCATGGAGCGCCTTGCACAGCTTGTGCAGGGGAGCAGCGAGCGGTACATCGCCTCGATTTCCGCGGTGGAGCAGCCGGAGTATTTGATGCTCGGCGTCGCCGATGCCGCTATGCTTTGCGCGCTGGAAGGCGATACGTACCTGCTGACGGCGGACCGGGAGCTTTACCTCGCCGCTTTGTGTCGGAACCGTGAAGCCCAGTACTTCCAAGAACTGCGTGAGCAAGCAGCTTGAAAGGCGGCTGTGCGCCATTGCCAGACACGGCGGAACCATCGCAGGCGCAACGCAAGGCGGGCCGCCGCACGCCCAGCGGCCCGCCCCCCGGTCAGAACACCGGGCGCACCTCCGCCTCCCGC
>CAXTTB010000167.1:5518-7519 GCA_964246905.1 uncultured Acetobacteraceae bacterium
GCCGCCGTCAGGAACGGCTGGGCCGCCGTGCCGTCCATGGCGACGATGCCGGGGCCGCTGGCCACGCCCGCGCGCTGCAGCAGCTTCGCCGCACCCGGGGTGTGGCCGATCACCTTGAGGTGGGCGTAGGCGTCTGACACGAAGGCGACGGCCGCGCTGTCCTGGGCAAGCTGCCCGGCGCCCCCCTCGGACATCACGAGCGCCACGGCGTCGTACAGCACGGACGGGCTGCCCGCGAGCTGCGCGTCGGCCGCGATGGCGCCGCCCTGGCCCTCCACGCCGCCGAGCTTGGGGGCGATGACCTTCATCGTGGCGCCCGCCGACTTGGCGGCGGCCGCGAGCGCCTTGACCAGCGCCGGGTCGGCCCCGTCGGCGACGAGGCAGCCGACCATGCGGCCTTTCAGCGTCGGCTCGGCCTTCGCCAGGATGCTCAGCGCCGGCGAGGGCTTGAGGTCGGTGCGGGTCGGCGCCGCCGCCTTGACCGCCTCGATGGGGCCGCTGTGGCCGAGGCCGTCCGCCACCCGCTTGGACAGCGCCGGGTCGATGTTGGCGAGCTGGCCCAGCATCCGGCTGCGGACCTTGGGCGTCTCCACCTTGCTCAGCTCGAACACGAGGGCGGCGACGATGTGGCTCTGCTCCGGCTTCGTCTGGCTCATGAAGAACTGCCGGGCCTGGCTGAAATGGTCGCTGAACGAGTCCGGGCGGACCCGCAGCGTGTCGCCCTCCTCCCGCGCCGCGAAGCTGCGGTAGCCCTGGCGCGCGTCCTCGGCCGGCTCCTCGCTGCCGATGCTGCTCGGCGAGTAGCTGATCCGGCCGGTCTGCAGGCCGAACTGCGCGTGCCCGTCGCGCTGGAAGTTGTTCATCGGGCAGCGCGGCTGGTTGATCGGGATCTGCGCGAAGTTCGGGCCGCCCAGCCGCTTGATCTGGGTGTCGAGGTAGCTGAAGTTGCGCCCCTGCAGCAGCGGGTCGTTGGTGAAGTCGATGCCCGGCACGACGTGGCTGGTGCAGAACGCCACCTGCTCGGTCTCCGAGAACACGTTGCTCGGGTTGCGGTCCAGCACCATGCGCCCGACGACGCGGAGCGGGACCAGCTCCTCGGGGATCAGCTTGGTCGCGTCCAGCACGTCGAAGTCGAACCTGCGGGCGAAGTCCTCATCGAAGAGCTGCACCGCCAGTTCCCATTCCGGGAAGCTGCCCCCCTCGATGGCGTTGTAGAGGTCGCGGCGGTGGTAGTCGGGGTCGGCGCCGCTGATCTTCACCGCCTCGTCCCACACGACGGACTGCAGGCCGAGCTTCGGGCGCCAGTGGAACTTGACGTAGGTGCTCTTACCGGCCTCGTTCACCAGGCGGAAGGTATGGATGCCGAAGCCCTCGATCATGCGCAAGGAGCGCGGGATGCCGCGGTCGGACATCACCCACAGGACCATGTGCATGCTCTCGGGCGTCAGCGAGATGAAGTCCCAGAACGTGTCGTGCGCGCTCGCCGCCTGCGGGAAGCCGCGGTCCGGCTCTTCCTTGACGGAGTGGATGAGGTCCGGGAACTTGATGGCGTCCTGGATGAAGAACACCGGGATGTGGTTGCCCACCAGGTCCCAGATGCCGTCCTGGGTATAGAACTTGACCGCGAAGCCGCGCACGTCGCGCGCCACGTCGGTGGAGCCGCGGTTGCCGGCGACGGTCGAGAAGCGGGTGAACACCGGCGTGCGCTCCCCCACGCGCCCGAAGATGCCGGCCTTCGACACGTCCGCGAGCGATGAGGTCAGCTCGAAGTAGCCGTGCGCCGCGGTGCCGCGGGCGTGCACGACGCGCTCGGGGATGCGCTCATGGTCGAAGTGGTTGATCTTCTCCCGCAGCACGAAGTCTTCGAGCAGCGTCGGGCCGCGCGGGCCGACCTTCAGCGAGTTCTGGTCGTCGCTGATCCGCACGCCCTGGTTGGTGGTGAGGAACTCGCCGGACTCGATGACCGTGCCTGGGGGGACCGTGCCCGGCCCCGGGCAAGGC
>CAXTTB010000168.1:0-6433 GCA_964246905.1 uncultured Acetobacteraceae bacterium
GCCCGTCCGGGGTAATCACCACCTGATCGCCCGCTGCCAAGACCGCCAGCAGCGCGCGCAGCCCGGACGCGCCGCCCTTCTGCTCGGACCCTTTGGCCGACGAGCCGTGCACCAGGTCCAGGCCGAACCCCCGCATCATGTCGCCGATCAGCCGCCCGTCCGAATGGCGGCTGACCAGGACGTGCATCCGCCCGCGCCTTCCCTGCGCCGCCGCACGCTCATGCAGCGCACGGGTCCAGAGGGCCGGCATCAGCGGCAGGCATTCGTGCCAGAACGCGAACACCGCCGGGCTGCCGTGCATGTAATGCCCCAGCTCGACGCCGTGCAGCGTCCAGCGCGTGGTGCGGAGCGCGAAGCGCAGGTAGGAGCCGAGCGCCTGCGTGCCCAAGGCCAAGGCGCGGGGGTGGCGAAGCAGAGTCTTCATCAAGGAATGGGGCCGGCCGGCATGGCGCGGCGGTAGCATGGGCCTTGCGGTGCCGCAAACGTCAGGGACTGGCGTTCACCAGGTTCGCCAGGAACCCATCGGCGCAGGCCCGCCAGGAGAACCGCTCGGCATGGGTGCGGCACGCCGCCCGGTTCCCGGTCGCCAGGGCGCGCAGCGCCGCCGCCCGCAGGTCGTGGTCCAGCGCGCCCACGCCCGGCGCCGCACCCTCCAGCACGTCGGCCGGACCCGTCACCGGGTACGCGGCGACCGGGGTGCCGGACGCGAGGCTTTCCAGCAGCACCAGCCCGAACGTGTCGGTCAGCGACGGGAACACGAACACGTCGGCCTCGGCGTAGCTCCGCGCCAGGGCCGCGCCGTGCCGCTCGCCCACGAAGCGCGCGTCCGGATAGGCCTGCGCCAGGGCACGCCGCTGCGGCCCGTCGCCGACGACGAGCTTGGTGCCGGGCAGGTCGAGCGACAGGAACGCCGGCAGGTTCTTCTCCACCGCGACGCGGCCGACGTAGAGGAACACCGGGCGGGCATACGCCGCGTCGCCGGCCTCGCCCGGCGGCGCAGGCGTGAACCGGGCCAGATCGACGCCGCGGGTCCAGGCGCGCACCTGACGGAACCCGCGTGCGGCCAGCTCGCGCCGCAGGCTGTCGGTCGCGACCATCGTGCCCGCGCCCGCGTTGTGGAACCGGCGCAGCCAGGCATAGGCCCACCCGGGCGGCAGGCGCGTCCGCGCGTGCAGGTATTCCGGGAACCGCGTGTGGAACGACGTGGTGAAGGCCATGCCGCGCCGCAACGCCCAACGCCGCGCGGCGTGGCCGAGCGGCCCCTCGGTCGCGATGTGCAGGGCATCGGGCCGGAACGACTCGATCAGCGCACGCACGTGCCGGCCCGGCGCCACCGCCACGCGGATGCCGGGGTAGGTCGGCAAGGCGGCGGTGCGGAAGCGGTCAGGTCCGATGACCTCGATCTGATGCCCCAAAGCCGCCAGCTCCGTCGCAACCGTGGACAAGGTGCGGACCACCCCGTTCACCTGGGGATGCCAGGCGTCCGAGACGATCAGGACGCGCAAGGACGGATCGGCCAGGACGGGTCAGGCAGCCTCCACCGCCGCAGCCTCGCGCGGGGTGAAGAACGACAGCTTGTTGACCGCGGCCCAGTCCAGCAGCTCCAGCCGCCCATCATGATGCTCGACCAGGGCCGTGCAGCTTTCCACCCAGTCGCCGTCGTTCAGGTACTGGATGCCGTTCACCTGGCGCATCTCGGCATGGTGGATATGGCCGCACACCACGCCGTCGAAGCCGCGGCGCCGGGCCTCCGCCGCCAGCGCGGTCTCGAACAGGTCGATGGCCTTCACCGCGCCCTTCACCTGGCGCTTGAGCCATTGCGACAGCGACCAATACGGATAGCCCATGCGGCGGCGCAGCGAGTTGAACCAGCGGTTGACGACCAGGGCGGCCGTGTAGGCGCCGTCGCCGAGCACCGCCAGGAACCGGGCGTAGCGCACCACGCTGTCGAACTCGTCGCCGTGGATGACCAGCAGCTTGCGCCCGTCCGCGGTGACGTGCGTCGCCTCGGGGCGGAGCGCGATGCCCGCGACCTCCAGCGTGTGCGGGTCGATGGCGGTGGGCAGCCAGGCGCGGAACAGCTCGTCATGGTTGCCGGGAACGTAGGTCACGGCAGCGCCGTTGCGGGCATGGCGCAGGATCAGGCGGACGACCTTGTCGTGGCTCGCGTCCCAATACCAGGATTTGCGTAGGCGCCAGCCATCGACGATGTCACCGACCAAGAACAGATGCTCGCACGACATGCGGCCCAAGAAGTCCGCCAGGAAATCGCTGCGACAATCGCGAGTTCCCAGGTGAAGGTCGGAGATGAAAACGGCGCGGTATTGGTGGGTGTTCGGCGTCGGGATGGCATTCATGTGACCGATCAAACCTCGCGTCAGGACAAACCCAGCGTTCACCGCCGCATATGACGGCAGGACCCCGGGTTTGCACGTGAAGTTTCGATGATGGGTGGGCGTTCGTTACCGACATGAGATTCCGCAGACGCAGCAGACGGGCGGACCGCCCCTGGCCGTCCTGCCCCGACTCGTTCCCGAATGTGCTCCTTACGCGCCCCGAGCGAGGACCGTCGCCACGTCCAGGTCGAAGCTGCCGTCCGCCCCGACCGCGAAATGCGTCCGCACGGCCTCGGGCGCCCCGGCCTGCAGGGAGCGGATCGCCTCGGCATGGGCCGCAGGGGTCCGCGTGCGGCCGGTCCAGGTGGGGAACTCCATCCGCAGCGCGCGGAGGGTGACGCCCTGGACCGCGAACCCGGCGCGCGACAGGCTGCAGACCCACTCCGCGACCGTGTAGTTCCGCACGTGCGAGGCATCCCGAAGCACCTCGACCGCTTGCAGGTGGGTATCCAGCGCCCGGTCGGCGGGTGCCACCGAGTCGATGAACACGGCGCGGCCTGACGGCTTCAGCACGCGCCGGGCCTGGCGCAGCCCGGCCTCCACGTCCTGCCAATGGTGCGCGGTGAACCGGCACAGCACGCCATCGAAGGAGGCATCGGGAAACGGCAGGTCCTCCGCCGCAGCCTGCTGCGTCGTGATGTTGGACAGGCCGCGCCTGGCAGCCTCTGCCGCAACGGCGTCCAGCATGGAGGCGGTCACGTCGCAGGCGACGACCTCGGCCGCATGGGGCGCCACGCGATAGCTGACGTGGCCGCCCCCGCATCCCAGATCCAGCACGCGGGCCGCGCCCCAACCGCGTAGCTCGGCCTCCATCTGATCGAGGTCGGCGCCAGCGCTGTGGACGGCGCTGGCCACGTAGTCCTGTGCCCGGGGCGCATACTGCTCGGCGGCGAAGTTGCGCTGTGACGTGCCCATGGCCGGCTCCCTGGTGAAGGCCTGGCCCGGAGCTTCAATCCGAGCCAGGCGGTGCGAGCGGGCGGCTGCGCCTAGCGCGTCTGCTGGATCGCCGACAGGACCCACTGGCCGCCGCGCGAGCGCATGAACGTCCAAAGCTCCGTCGCCATGCTGCGCAGGGCCATGTCGCCGTCCACCACGCGCCCGGCCGAGTCGCGCGTCACGTCCATGGCGGAGAAGCGCATGGCGACCGTCGCGTACTCGCGGCTTCCCTCCGACCAGGCTTCCGACAGGTCGCCCTGTTCCAGCTTGACGTGGGTCACGGTGTTCCGCACGCCGCGGCTCGCCTGCTCCGCCAACTGCTCGCCGAAGTAGCCGACCATCTCCGGCGTCGCGACCCGGCGAAGCGCGTTCAGGTCCTGCGCCGACCAAGCGTCCTGCACCTCATGCAGCAGGCGGTCGAACGCTTCGTAGTCCGGCTTGCCGACCTGCACGGCAGCCGCCGCCGGGCGCGCTGCGCCGCCGCCAACGGGGCCGCCGGAGGGCTGTTGCATCCGTGCAAAGCTGGGTCCGCCCGCCATCGCCGGCTGCCGGGTCATGAACCGGCGGATCAGCCAGCGCACGGCGAAGAACAGCAGCGCCGCCTGCAGCAGCAGCCCGAGGAAGCCCATGCCGCCCAGGCCGCCCGACCCGCCGAACATGCCGCCGCCGAACAACATGCTGCCGATGCCCACCCCGAGCAGTCCGCCGAGCAGGCCGGACCCGAACGCGGACCGTCCGCCGAACGCGGGCGAGGACGGCGCCGGAGAACCGTAACCCGGCGAATACGGGGCCGGGCGCGGGGTCATGCTCCGCTCCATCGGCGCCGCCATGGAGGGCGCCGTGTTGGTGGTGGGCGGCGCGGAGAAGGTGCGGCCGCCGCGGCTGCCGAACGAGCTTCCGCCACCGGCCCGCGCATCGGCGAGCGAGGGCGCGAACGCCAGGGCAGCGACCGCGACGGCAGCGATGAGGGAAGAGGAGCGACGCATCTGAATGAGTCTCCAGTTTACGACGACGAATATAGTCCGATCCAGAGCTGAAAATAGGGGTCTGCCCGGCCTCTCACGTTGACAAGCCTTCCACCGCCGGCACAGCCTCCTTCGAAGCCGGGGCACCGGCGCGGGAGGACTGCGATGCGACCGATCCCCACGACGCTCGCCCTGGGCGCGCTGCTGCTGGCCCACCCGGCCGCCGCGCGCCTGACGGAGCTTGCGGTCGTGTCGCAGGAGCCGTTCGCAGGCGGCGCGAGCTTCGGCAGCGTCGGGCCGTATGTCCGGGTGGAGGCGGTCGCGCATGGCGAGCTTGACCCCAAGGACCCCGCCAACGCCGGCATCGCCCTCCTGGACCAGGCGCCGCGCAACGCCCGCGGCATGGTCGAGTACGACGCCGACGTGTTCATCCTGCGCCCGGCCGACCCTGCCCGCGGCAACGGCGCGCTGCTGTATGACGTGACCAACCGCGGCAACAAGTTCCTGATGTCCTGGCTCAACGACGCGCCGGAGCCGCCCTCCGGCAGCGTCAACGACCCGCGCAGCCTGGCCGACGCCGGCAATGCCTTCACCTTCCGCCGGGGCGACACGATGGTGTGGTCCGGCTGGCAGCCCGAGGTCACAGGCGCCAACCATGGCATGTCCATCCGCGTTCCGGTCGCGACGCAAGGCGCGCTGCCTGTCGTGGCCCGCATCCGGCACGAGTTCATCGCCGGCACCCGCGGCCCGGACGCAGTGCCGCGCATCGCCCTGCCCTACCCCGTCGCCACCATGGACACCGCGCGCCTCCTCGTGCGCAGCCGCGCTGCCGACGCGCCGACGCCGCTGCGCCCGGACGAGTTCGGCTGGGTGGACAGCCGCACCATCCAGCTCCTGCCGTTCGGCACGCTCCCGACGCCCCGCCGCATCTACGAGCTGAGCTACGAGGCGACGCGCCCCACCGTGGACGGCATCGGCTTCGCCGCCACGCGCGACCTGGTGAGCCACCTGCGGGCCGAACCCGGCATCCGCCGCACGCTGGCCATCGGCGTCTCGCTCAGCGGGCGGTTCCTGCGGCACTTCCTCGAACTCGGCATGAACCGGGACGAGGCCGGGCGGCGGGTGTTCGACGGGGTGCTGCCGCACATCTCCGGCGCGGGCAAGGTGTTCGCCAACGCGGCCTTCGCTATGCCGGGCCGCACCGCGACGCAGCACGAGGATCGGTTCTACCCGGAAGCCTGGCCGCCCTTCGGCTACGGCCCCGGCCCCAGCCTGCTGCGCGGGGACGGCAGCGACCCCTTGGTGATCGAGAGCAACACGTCCACGGAGTACTGGCAGAAGGGCGCGTCGCTCGTGCACACGGACGCGGCTGGCGCCGACGCGGCGCTGCCGCCCGGCGTGCGGGTGATGCTGGTGGCGGGGACGCAGCACGGCGGGCACTTCGGCGTCACGGACGCGCCGGGCCGCTGCGCCAACCCGCGCAACCCCAGCAGCGCCGGGCCGGCGCTCAGGGCCATGCTGTCCAACCTGGATGCCTGGGTCGCCACGGGGACGCCGCCGCCCGGCAGCATGGTGCCGCGGCACGACGATGAGACCGGCGTGCCGGCCTCCGCCGTCCACATGCCCGCCATCCCCGGCATGACCTGGGCGCCGGGCGACAACCCGATTGGCCGCCCGGTGGACTGGACCGACCCGCCGGCAGCCCCGGTGCAGCCCTACCCCACGGTGGTCCCGGCCGTGGACGCCGACGGCAACGAAACCGCCGGGCTGCGTCTGCCGCATTTGGCGGCGCCGCTCGGCACCTACACCGGCACCAACGTTTACAAGGATCTCCCGTCCGAGCTGTGCGACCGCGACGGCACGTTCATCCCCTTCGCGCGGACCCGGGCGGAACGGGAGCGCAGCGGCGACCCGCGGCCGTCGCTGGAAGAGCGATACGGCTCGCGGGAGGCTTACGTGGCGAAGGTGAGGGAGGCGGCGGAGGCCTTGGTGGCCGCGCGGCTGCTTTTGCCGGAAGATGCGGCCCGCACCGTTGAGGCAGCGGCGGCCAGTGATCGGTTCTGACCTAGAGCGTGTCCGGTGCAGGTAGGAGCACCGGCCGCGCCCTAGAGCCTGATCGCTTCAGGTTGCGTATCC
>CAXTTB010000168.1:6443-7481 GCA_964246905.1 uncultured Acetobacteraceae bacterium
GAACATGCTCTAAGCCCCCGCCAGCGTCATCCCCTCCACCCGCACCGTCGGCGCATCGGTCCCGCGCCGCAGCACCAGGTCGTCCGCCGCCGTCAGCTCCCGGAACATCGCTGTCAACGACCCGGCAATGGTGATCTCCGCCACCGGCTCCGCCAGCACGCCGTCGCGGATCATGAAGCCGGCCGCACCCCGGCTGTAGTCGCCGGTGATGCCGTTCACCCCCATGCCGATCAGCTCGGTCACGTACAGCCCCTCGCGGATGTCCGCCATCAGCGCCGTGGGCGACAGCGTGCCCGGCGCCATGAACAGGTTGGTGGGCGAGGGCGAGGGCGGCCCGCCCGTGCCGCGCACCGCGTGCCCGGTGGAGCGCAGGCCCAACTGCCGGGCGCTGCGGCTGTCCAGCAGCCAGGTCGTCAGCACCCCGTCCTGCACGATGGCGCGGGCGGCGGTCGGCACCCCCTCCGCGTCGAACGGCTTGGACCGCAAACCGCGCAGGCGGCGCGGGTCGTCGTGCACCTGGATGCCGGCCGCGAACACCGCCTGGCCCAGCATGTCTTTCAGGAAGCTCGTGCCCCGCGCGATGGTGGCGCCGTTGATCGCCGCCGTCAGGTGGTTCAGCAAGCTCCCGGCCACCCGCGGGTCGTACACCACCGGCAGCCGCGCCGTCCGTGCCCGGCGCGGGTTCATCCGCGCCACTGCCCGCGTCCCCGCCGTGTGCCCGATCCCCGCCGCGTCCTCCAGGTCCGACAAATGCACGGCGGACGCGAAGTCGTAGTCCCGCTGCATGTCCACGCCCGCCCCGGCCAGCGCCACCGCCGTGACCGCGTGCGACGTGCGCGAGTACTGCCCGGCGAACCCCGCCGACGTCACCAGCGCCACGTCCGACCGCCGGTAGGACGCCTCCGCCCCCTCCGAGTTCGTCACCCCGGACACCGCGAGCGCGGCCTCCTCCGCCACGGAGGCGCGGGCGACCAGCGCCGCCGCGTCGGGCGCGGCCGGGTCGTCGAGGTCGAGCATGACCGGCCCGGGCGCCGACGC
>CAXTTB010000169.1:0-1323 GCA_964246905.1 uncultured Acetobacteraceae bacterium
CCCCGGCCCGGGCCGGGTCCCGCCGCAAGCCCGGCGCCGCGCGCTAGCAGTTGGCGCGGGACGGCGAGCATTGGGGGCTCACGCTGGAAACCCCGGCGACGCCGGCGGCCGGCCTGATCGCCGCCGCCCTGCCCGGCCTGCTGCGCCGGTTCCCCTGGCCGAAGTCGATGCGCTGGGGCGACGGCAGCGCCTTCGCCTGGGTGCGCCCGCTGCGCCGGGTGCTGTGCCTGCTGGACGGCCGGGTCGTGCCGTTCACCCTGGCGGAGGGCGCGGATGACGGGCACGGCCTCCTGTCGGGCAACGAGACGGAGGGCCACCGCTTCCATGCTCCCGGCGCCTTCGCCGTCGCGTCGCTGGCCGAGTGGCAGGATGGCCTGCGCGCCCGGCGGGTGATCCCCGACGCCCGCGAGCGCCGCCGCCTGGTGGCGGAGGGGATCGCCGGCCTCGCCGCGGCGGAGGGGTTGCAGGTCGTGGCGGACGACGGGCTGCTGGACGAGGTCGCCGGGCTGGTGGAATGGCCGGTGCCGCTGCTCGGACGGATCGACGCGGCCTACATGGACCTGCCGCCCGAGGTCATGCAGGTCAGCATGAGGGTCAACCAACGCTACTTCGCGCTCCATCGCCCGGACGGATCACCCGCCGACCGCTTCGCCTTCGCCGCCAACGTCGAGGCCCCGGACGGCGGCGGCGCCATCATCGCGGGCAACGAGCGGGTGCTGCGGGCGAGGTTCAGCGACGCACGGCACTTCTGGGACCTGGACCGCCGCACCCCGCTCGCCGACCGGGTGGCGGCGCTGGACGGCGTGACGTTCCATGCCAAGCTCGGCAGCCAGGGCGCGCGGGTGCAGCGCCTGGTGCGCCTCGCCCAAGCCATCGCGCCCCATGTCGGCGCCGACCCGGCGCTGGCCCGGCGCGCTGCCCTGCTCGCCAAGGCGGACCTCACCTCCGGCATGGTCGGTGAATTTCCAGAACTGCAAGGCGTCATGGGCGGCTACTACGCCCGGCACGGCGGGGAGGACCCGCGCGTCGCCGACGCCGTGCGCGACCACTACGCGCCGAAAGGCCCCGGCGACCCGGTGCCCACGGAGCCGGTCGCGATTGCCACCGCGCTGGCCGACAAGCTGGACCAGCTCGCCGCCTTCTTCGCGGTGGGCGAGGTGCCGACCGGCTCGGGCGACCCCTTCGCGCTGCGCCGCGCGGCGCTCGGCGCGATCCGCGTCGTCCGCGAGAACCGGCTGCGCCTGCCGTTGGCCCAGGTTTTCGAGGCGGCCGCCCACCCCCAGCCCCCCCCGGTGCCGATACCCGCGCAGCTGGCGGTCAGGG
>CAXTTB010000169.1:1333-2931 GCA_964246905.1 uncultured Acetobacteraceae bacterium
GGCCCGCCCCGGGGCCGAGCCCGGGGCTGGTGGCGTGCCTGGCGGAGCGCCTGCGCGTGCAGCTCCGGGCGGCGGGGGCGCGGCACGACGTGCTGGCGGCGGTGTTCGCCGCAGGCGCCGACGACGACATCCTGCGCCTGTTGTCCCGCACCGACGCGGTGGCGGCGTTCCTCGCCACCCCGGTCGGCGCCGACCTGCTCGCCGCCAGCCGCCGCGCCGCCAACATCGTGCGGATCGAGGACAAGCGCGACGGCCCGCACGCCGGCCCCATCGAGGCGGACCTGCTGGCCGCACCGGAGGAGCACGCCTTGGCGGCGGCGCTGGACCTGGCCGAACCCGCGGTGGCGGACGGCGTTGCACATGAACGCTACGCCGACGCGATGCGGGCGCTGGCCGGGCTGCGCCCGCCGCTCGATGCGTTCTTCGACCAAGTGACCGTCAACGCGCCTGACCCGGCGCTGCGGCGGAACCGCCTCCGCCTACTCGCCCGCGTGGGTGCGGCCATGGGCCGCGCCGCCGATTTCTCTCGTATCGAAGGCCTGGAAAAAGCATGACGAAATGGGTGTACAGCTTCGGCGCCGGGCACAACGAGGGCCGCGCCGACATGCGGAACCTCCTGGGCGGCAAGGGGGCGAACCTCGCGGAGATGGCCAGCATCGACCTGCCGGTGCCGCCGGGCTTCACCATCACGACGGAGCTGTGCACGGCCTACTACGACAACGGGCGCAAGTACCCGGACGACCTGAAGCAGCAGGTGCAGGACGCGCTGGCGCTGGTGGAGCAGGCGGTCGGCCTGAGCTTCGGCGACGCGACGAAGCCGCTGCTGGTTTCCGTCCGAAGCGGCGCCCGCGTGTCGATGCCGGGCATGATGGACACCGTGCTGAACCTCGGCCTGAACGACGAGACGGTGCAGGGGCTTGAGGCGGCGTCCGGCGACCCGCGCTTCGCCTGGGACAGCTACCGCCGGTTCATCCAGATGTACGGCTCCGTCGTGCTGGGCGTGGACCACCACCGCTTCGAGGAGATCATCGAGACCGCGAAGATGGACGCGGGCGTGACCGAGGACACGGCGCTCACCCCGGCGCATTGGCGGGGCGTCGTGGCCGAGTACAAGGAGATGGTGGCGGCCGAGCGCGGCGCCCCCTTCCCCATGGACCCGCACGAGCAGCTCTGGGGCGCCATCGGCGCGGTGTTCGGCAGTTGGATGAACCCGCGCGCCAACACCTACCGCCGCCTGCACGACATCCCCGCCACCTGGGGCACGGCCGTCAACGTGCAGGCCATGGTGTTCGGCAACATGGGCGAGGACTGCGCCACCGGCGTCTGCTTCACCCGCGACCCCAGCACGGGCGAGGACATCTTCTACGGCGAGTTCCTGGTGAACGCCCAGGGCGAGGACGTGGTGGCCGGCATCCGCACGCCGCAGCCGCTGTCGAGCCTGCGCGCCCACCCCGGCGAGGTCAGCATGGAGCAGGCGCTGCCGGACGCCTACGCCGACCTGGTGCGCGTGCGGGAGACGCTGGAGCGCCACTACCTCGATATGCAGGACATCGAGTTCACGGTGCAGCAGAACAAGCTGTACATGCTGCAGACCCGCA
>CAXTTB010000169.1:3031-7471 GCA_964246905.1 uncultured Acetobacteraceae bacterium
ATGCACGCCGCCCGCGGCATCCTCACCACCCGCGGCGGCATGACCAGCCACGCCGCCGTGGTCGCCCGCGGCATGGGCCGCCCCTGCGTCGCCGGCGCCGGCGGCATCAGCGTCGATTACGGCGCCCAAACCCTTTCTGCCAACGGCCAGACCATCCGGGAGGGCGAGACCATCACCTTGGACGGCGCCACCGGCGAGGTGTTCGTCGGCGCCGTCGCGATGATCGAGCCGAGCCTGTCCGGCGACTTCGCGAAGCTCATGGGCTGGGCGGACGAGGTGCGCCGCCTGGTGGTGCGGACCAACGCCGAGACGCCGCTCGACGCGGAGACCGCGCGCAAGTTCGGCGCGGAGGGCATCGGCCTGTGCCGGACGGAGCACATGTTCTTCGACCCGGAGCGCATCGGCGCCGTGCGGCAGATGATCATGTCCACGGACGAGGCCGGGCGGCGCGACGCGCTCGGCCGGCTGCTGCCGTTCCAGCGGGAGGACTTCGTCAAGCTGTTCCGCATCATGGCCGGCCTGCCGGTGACGATCCGCCTGCTGGACCCGCCGCTGCACGAGTTCCTGCCGCACCAGGAGGGCGAGCTGGCGGAGGTGGCGGACGCGCTCGGCATGGACATGGCGCAGGTGCGCCGGCGCATGGCCGAGCTGTCGGAGGCGAACCCGATGCTCGGCCACCGCGGCTGCCGCCTGGGCATCAGCTACCCCGAGATCTACCAGATGCAGGCCCGCGCCATCTTCGAGGGCGCCATCGCGGCGGCAAAGGAGACCGGGCTGGCGCCTGTGCCGGAGATCATGATCCCGCTGGTGGGCAGCCGCCGGGAGCTGGAGATCACCCGCGCCCAGGTGGACGGCGTGGCGGCGGCGGTGTTCAAGGAGCAGGGGCAGACCATCGAGTACCTGGTCGGCACCATGATCGAGCTGCCGCGCGCCGCCATCGTCGCGGACAAGATCGCGGAGATCGCGGACTTCTTCTCCTTCGGCACCAACGACCTGACGCAGACGGTGTTCGGCCTGTCGCGCGACGACGCCGGGCGGTTCCTGCCGGACTACGTGGCGGCGGGGATCTTCCCCAAGGACCCCTTCGTGTCCATCGACGTGGAGGGCGTCGGCGCCATGGTCCGCATGGCGGCGGAGAAGGGGCGGGCGACCAAGAACGGCCTCAAGATGGGCATCTGCGGCGAGCACGGCGGCGACCCGGCGAGCATCGCGTTCTGCGAGGAGGTCGGGTTGGACTACGTGTCGTGCAGCCCGTACCGGGTCCCGGTGGCGCGTCTCGCGGCGGCGCAGGCGGCGCTGGGGATGGGCGGGGACCGGACGGCTTAACTTCGCCCCATCCTCCATAGGAGTTTCCAGCCTTGCCATGGTCCTGCCACAAACCAAGAGGCCAGCAAGTATCGCTTGGAGGCATCCAAGATCATGGAGATCAATGGTGCAACCGCGCGTGGCCTCGCGCAGCTTATACCAACGGCCCTCTGCTCTGACTTTTCCCGTCATTGCGAGCCGCCCTGGCGGCGCGGCAATCCAGGACTGCAAGGACCCTGCTGGCGGCCCTGGATCGCCGCGTCGCTGCGCTCCTCGCAATGACGGAAAAGGGGTCAATGCAAGAAGCCGCTGGTATAAGTGCCAGCGAGCCTTTCGAGGCAGGTTATGCGACTTGCTCCAGCACGCCATGCGCCCAAGCTTCGAGTGCTGTTGCCCGACATACTCCACTTCCCTTCGCGCCACTGGGCAGGCGTGACGCGGGTGATTGGCATGGAAGACCGTCGGGTCGGCAAACATCAGGCTCAGGTTTCAAGGCGACACCTTTGACTTCGTTGACCGCTCAGCCTCATGTGCAATTTTGCTGCAAATCCGTGCTGCGACCGTTAAAGCCCGGTGCGGGCCGCATCAGCCTGTCGGGCCCCTTGAAGTAGTCGGCATCACCCAAGAACCCCGGCGAGGCTCAGCACGACCCCGGCCAGCGTGCAGCCCGCCAAGGTCGGGATCACGCCCGCCTTGAACCGCAGCAGCGCCAGCGCCGCGGCGAGCGACAGCGCCGCCGCCCAAGGGTCGAGGCTGCTGAGCACCGGCCAGTCGAACCACAGGCCGAACCCGCGCACCGGCACCTGCGCCCGGAACAGGCCGTGCAGCGCGAACCAGACGGCGAGGTTGAGGATCACGCCCACCACCGCGGCGGTGACGGCGGCCAGCGCCGCGTTCAGCGCCTTGTTGCCGCGCAGCGCCTCGATGAACGGGGCGCCGAGGAAGATCCACAGGAAGCACGGCACGAACGTGACCCAGGTGGCCAGCGCCGCGCCCAGCGTGCCGGCTGCCCAGGGCGCCAGCGTGCCGGGATCGCGGTAGGCCGCCATGAAGCCGACGAACTCCAGCACCATGATGAGCGGGCCGGGCGTGGTTTCCGCCATGCCCAGCCCGTCCAGCATCTCGCCGGGGCGCAGCCAGCCGTAGCCCTCGACCGCCTGTTGCGCCACGTAGGCCAGCACGGCGTAGGCGCCGCCGAAGGTGACGACGGCCATCTGGCTGAAGAACACGGCGATGCGGCCGAAGGTGCTGTCGGCGCCGAGCGCCAGCAGCACGCAGGCGACCGGCACCAGCCAGAGCGTCAGCCAGACCGCGCCGGCCCGCAGCGCGCCGCCCACCGTGGGACGGGCATAGTCCGGCAGCGCGTCGCCATAGGCGGCGTCCAGCAGCGCCGGCTCGGCGGGCGTCCCAACGACGCCGCCGTGCCCGCCTCCGCCGCCCTGGAACGCCGGCCATCCCATGCGCGCGCCGACGAACCCGGCCAACCCGGCCGCCGCCACTACGGCCGGGAACGGGACCGCGAACAGGAACAGCGCCGCGAAGGCCAGGGCCGCGAACGCCGCCATGACCCGGTTGCGGATCGCCTTGCGTCCCAGCCGCAGCACCGCCTGGATCACGATGGCCAGCACCGCGGCCTTCAGCCCGTAGAACGCAGCCGCCACCGCGCCCACGCTGCCATAGGCTGCGTACACCAGGCTCAGCGCCAGGATCGACACGAAGCCTGGCAGCACGAACAGTGCCCCCGCCGCCACGCCGCCCGCCGTGCGGTGCATCAGCCAGCCGATGTAGGTCGCAAGCTGCTGCGCCTCCGGCCCCGGCAGCAGGGTGCAGTAGCCGAGCGCGTGCAGGAACCGCGCCTCGCCGATCCAGCGCTTCTCCTCGACGACGATGCGGTGCATCACCGCGATCTGCCCGGCCGGCCCGCCGAAGCTGAGCGCCGCGACGCGCAGCCAGACCCGGAACGCCTCGCCGAAGCTGACGCCGTGCGGCGGCGGGCGACCAGTCATGCGGCCTGCGTTCAGCCCCCGGTCAGGCTCATGTGCCGTGCCACCGCGGGCGCCGGGTTGCGGCGGTCGATGACGAAATCATGCCCCTTCGGCTTGCGGGTGATCGCGAGGCGGATGGCGGCGTCCAGCTCCGGGTCCGTCGCCCCGTCGCGCAGCACCCGGCGCAGGTCGGCGGCGTCGTCCTGGCCCAGGCACATGTACAGCGTCCCCGTGCAGGTCAGCCGCACCCGGTTGCAGCTTTCGCAGAAGTTGTGGGTCATGGGGGTGATGAAGCCGACCCGGGTGCCGGTCTCCGCCACGTCGTAGTACCGGGCGGGTCCGCCGGTCTGGTAGTCAGTGCCCAGCAGCGTCCAGCGCTGCCGCAGCCGGGCGCGGACCAGGGACAGCGGCAGGTACTGGTCCGTGCGGTCGCCGCCGATGTCGCCCATCGGCATCGTCTCGATCAGGCAGAGGTCATGGCCCTGCGCGCCGCACCAGGCCAGCATGGCGTCGATCTCGTCCTCGTTCACGCTTTTCAGCGCGACGGCGTTGATCTTCACGTGCAGCCCGGCCGCCTTCGCCGCCGCGATGCCGTCCAGCACCTTGTCGATCTTGCCCCAGCGGGTGATGGCGGCGAAGCGCGCCGGGTCCAGCGTGTCGAGGCTCACGTTCACCCGGCGGACGCCGGCGGCGTAGAGCGCCTCCGCGTGCTTCGCAAGCTGCGTCCCGTTGGTCGTGAGCGTCAGCTCACGGAGGCCGCCATCCCCTAGCCGCTGCCCCAGCCGCCCGAACAGAAGCTGCACATCCCGGCGCACCAACGGCTCACCCCCGGTGATGCGGATCTTGTCGGTGCCGAGCCGGATGAAGGCGCTGCACAGACGCTCCAATTCCTCCAGGGACAGCACGTCGGCCTTGGGCAGGAAAGTCATATCCTCCGCCATGCAGTACACGCAGCGCAGGTCGCAGCGGTCGGTGACGGACACCCGCAGGTAGGTGATGGCGCGGCCAAACGGATCGATCATAGGCATAGTGTCGGATCGATGACCCCCCGCTTCAACCATGATCCTTGTTCAACTGTCATCCTCGTCCAGCACGTCGAGCGCCACGACGGCGGCGTTCACCAGCACCTTGCCCGCGTGCTCGAAGTTCA
>CAXTTB010000170.1:0-708 GCA_964246905.1 uncultured Acetobacteraceae bacterium
GTCCTTGCAGTCCTGGATTGCCGCGCCGCAAGGGCGGCTCGCAATGACGGGAAAAATCAGGGCAAAAGGCCGTCGGCATCACAGATCCTAGAGCGCAGGCGTCCCCGCGGCTTCCTCGAGCGCCACCTCGTCCAGCATCCGTCCATAAGGCCGTATGGTCAGCCAGAAGGTCGCCCCGCCAGCGCACAAGGAGACGATGGACACCAGCATCATGGCCGTGAGGAGCGGCCGTGCCGCCGCGCCGAGGGCATCCGAGACGGCTCCGACCGCCAATGGGCTGAGCGACTGCGCGACCAGCGTGAAGATCGTGACCAGCGCGAAGATCCGGGCGCGGAGGTGTTGCGGCGACATCCTCTGCAGCATCGTCGGATACACCATGTTCATGACCATCACCAACGTCAACTGCACGGCCAAGGCCCCGTACAGGAACACGGGGCTGGTCGCGAACCCGATGGCGGCCGAGAGCGGGACGCACCCGAACAGCGTCCAGGCCAGCACCACGACAGGGGTGCGCGCCCCGAGCCGCGTCTCCAGCAAGCGGATCACCGGCGTCCCGACCGCGAAGCCCGCGACCACCGCCGCCAGGCCGACCGCGGCCAGCCACTCCCCGCCCTGCTGCGGGGTCTGGCCGAAGTAGCGCGCGGCGGCGACGGGCGCCCACACCTCGAAGCCGATGAAGCCGGACCCCGCCGCGGTGACGCCCAGGAA
>CAXTTB010000170.1:718-7425 GCA_964246905.1 uncultured Acetobacteraceae bacterium
GGAACCCAGAGGTCGATGGACAGGAAGCCGAACGTCGCCGCCGCGATGCCCAGGAGCACGCTGAACTGCGGGACGGCGTGACGCCGCAGGAACGGCGCCAACGGGAGCGCGGGGCTGGCGGCACCAGGCTCCGGCCGGGATGCCGTGCCCGAAGCCCGGCGCGGCATCAGCAGGACCAGCGCCAGGACGGCCGGCAGGAACAGCGCCGCCGCCAGGAACGCGAGCCGCCAGTCGGACAGCGCCGCCAGGCCGGATGGCAGGTAGGCGCGCATGAAGCCTGCAAGGCCGATCAGGTAGCCAGCCAGCAGGACGCCGAGCGAGCTGCCGAGCCGGGCGCCGATGACGAAGACCGAGTTGGCAAGCTGCAGCCTCGCCGCCGGGAACAGGTCCGGAAGCATGGCCATGGCCGTCGGCAGCGGGGCGGCGGGAAGCCCGCCGACGGCCGACGCCCCGGCCAGCAGCCAGGGAAAGGTCGGCGCCAAGCCGCTCAGGACGATGGCGAGGCTCCAGACCGCGATGCACCCGGCCAGCACGGCGCGCCGGTCGAAACGGTCGGCGAGCCAGGAGATGGGGTAGGTCGTCGCCACGCTGAGCAGCGCCAGGCCGGCCCCTTGCAGGACGCCCATCTGGGTGTCTGAAAGGCCGAGTTCGGCACGCACAGGTTCGTTCAGCAAAATGAAGACCTGCCGGTCCATGACCGCGTAAACGGCCACGACCAGCACCACGCCAAGGGCATACCAGGAGGAGGCCGGCACGGCCGTGCCCCCGCGGGCGCCCTTCACGGCCGGGGGCAAGCCGCCGCGGCCGGTCAGAACTTGGCCCGGACCACGGCGCCGATCAGGCGCGGCTGGATCGTCGTCGCCAGCCCCGTTTGCCTGGCGCCCCCGTTGTTGATGTACGACGTGAGGCCGCGCTCGTCGGAGATGTTGTTGACGAACGCCTCGGCGCTCAGGTGGCCATGCTCGATGCCGGCGCGGATGCTGCCGTTGACGTAGCCGGGCAGCCGGGTGTGGTTGTTCACGTAGTTCGCGGTGACGAAGTCGGTGAAGCGTTCGCCGACATAGTTCGCCGACCCCGACAGGTAGGCCTGGTAGTCGTTGAGCGGCTCCCAGTAGTAGTCCACGTTGAAGGAGTTGGTGACGTTCGGGACGAGCGGCAGGTAGTCGCCGCGGACGCCGCCGAGGCCGGGCGCGTCCTTGGACAGGGCCGCGTTCGTGTACGCGCCGGCGATGCCGAACCGCAGGCCGGGGACCGGGGTTTTCCAGTTGAACGCCCACTCGATGCCCTTGCTGACCGCGGAGCCGGCGTTGCCGATGGTGCCCACAGGCCCCTGGTTGGTCGCGACAAGGGAGATGATCTGGATTCTCTTCCAATCGACGTAGAACCCGGTGAGGTCAACCTCGACGGTCTTGTTGAACAGGTCGCGCCGAACCCCGATTTCATAGTTGGTGGTGCGGTCGGAGTTGTAAGTGAGAGGGAGGCCAGTGACGCCTGGCAGGGGGATGTTCGGCCCCCCCGGACGGTAGCCGGTGGCGACCCGGGCGTAGAGCAGCGTGTTGCGATCGACCTGCCACTTCGGAGCGACGTTGTACAGCGCGACGCGGTCCCGGGAGCTGATCAGCGGCTGGACGGTGTTGGTGGGGCCGAACGCGACGTTGCCGAACGTCTCGAACTGCGACAACTGGTCGTTCCCGCTGTAGCGTCCGCCGAGGTCCAGCGTCAGCGAAGGCAGCAGGTGGACCGTCACCTGCCCGAAGGCCGCCCATTCCTTGTAGGTCGAGTTGCCGACGTCCCCGCCGAGCGCCGGCCCGGGCAGGAGGGCCGAGGAGGTCGGGCTGACCGCGTCGAGGAACTGGTTCTGGACGTTCCTTTCCTGCGTGTAGTAGCCGCCGACCTGCCAGTCCAAGCCATACCCGCCCACCTGGAAGCCGGGGTTCGAGGCGATGCGGAGTTCCTGGTTGAACTTCTGGATGCTGGTGCTCTGGCGCACCCCGACGTTCCCCGCCACGCCGTACACCGGCAGGAGCAGCCCCTGCGAGAACGGGGTGCCGACTGCGAGATTGTTGTTGGTGGCGTCGTCCCTGAACGAGAGCTTGTTGAAGCCGTAGCTGGTCAGCGACGTCACGGTCGCAGGGCCAAGATTGTAATCGACCTGCCCGTAGTACAACGCGGTCTCGAGCTGGCTGCTGGTGGGGAGCGCCGTGCTCCGCTGCAAGGGGTTGAGCAGGGTGAGCTGCCCGCTGGTCGCCTGCGGGTTCGCCGCCGCGCCTTGGACCTGGAACCGATTGGAGGCGTCCGAGAAGAAGCTCTGCCGCTGGGCGGTGAGGCGCACCGTCAGGTCGCCCGTCGGCTTGGCCAGCACCGAGGCGCGATAGCTGTATTGGTTCCCGGCATTGCCGTTGATCTTGCCGCGCGCCGGGTTGTCGATGTAGCCGGGGAAGTACTCGGACGCGCCGGTGATCCGCACCGCGACCTTGTCCTTGACCAGCGGCACGTTGAGGTAGCCCTTCTGGGTCCCGCCGATCCCGCCGATGGTCATGCCGTCGAGGCCGCCCTCCACGGAGCCGGAGTAGCTGCGCAGGTCCGGCGGGTTGGTCACGTACTTGACCAGGCCACCCTCGGCGGTCGCCCCGTACAGCGTGCCCTGCGGCCCCCGCAGCACCTCGATGCGCTGCAGGTCGTAGGTGTCCAGGTTGGGCGTCACCAGGCCGCCGTTGATCTGCGAGCTGGCGGAGTTGACGGGCACGTCATCGACGACCGTGCCGACCGTCGCGCCGGAGCCGCCCGAGTTGATGCCGCGCAGCACGATCCTGACCTGCGTCGGGGTGTTGTTCTCTTCGATCGACAGGCCCGGCACCTGCCCGACCAGGTCCTGGATCTGCACCTGCTGGCGCCGGGTCAGGTCCTCGCCGGTGATGGCGGTCACGCTGCCGGCCACGTCGCGCTCACGCTGGTTCCGCCGGTTGGCGGTCACGACCACGTCGGCGATGGGCGCATCCAGGTTCGGGACCGCAGACCCGGTGTCGGAGGGTGCCGGGGCAGGAGCGGGGGCCGGAACAGGAGCGGAGGCCGGGGCGGGGCCGGCCGCGGTTTGCGCGGCCACCGGGGCAGCGGACAGCATCGAGGCAAGCGTCGCGGCGGTGAGCCTCGGTCGGCTGGACGGCATGAACGGCACTCCCGACGGGCGATGGGATCGCGATGTCACCAGTTCACGGCAACTTGACGACCGGCTGAGGACAGACGATCCTGTACAGGATGTCAATGACCTAAGTGCGCCGATACACGACGCCGGGACCTAAGTGCGCCGACATACGGCGCCGTGACCTAAGTGCGCCGATACGCGACGCCGGGAGGTCGCCGTGTCCGGCACGCCTCAGCCCGCTGCCAGCAGCCATAATCCGAGGATTCCCGCATGACGGCCGAAGTCCAGATCGACAAAGCGAAGCTCGATGAGCTGTTCGCGCCGCTCAACCGGCCCGGCTCGCCCGGCGTCGCCGTGGGCGTCGCCCATCGCGGCGTCCCGATCTACCGGGGCGGCTTCGGCCTCGCGAGCGTCGAGCTGCCGGTCGTGCTGTCGCCGTCGATCCGTATGCGGATCGGCTCCACCACGAAGCATTTCGGCGCCCTGTGCATCATGCTGCTCGCCGAGGACGGCAAGCTGTCGCCGCAGGACAGCCTGCGCCGCCACCTGCCCGAGCTGCACCCCTGGGCGGACCACGTGACGCTGGCCCAGGTCATGAGCCACACGGCCGGAGTGCGGTGCACGATCGACATCCAGGCGTATTTCGACGGCACCATGGGCCAGTCCGTCGCGGTGCCGGACGGCATGGAGGCGAAGCTGCTGGCCAGCCTGGACACGCCCAACTTCGCGCCGGGCGAGCGTTTCAGCTACTCCAACGGCGGCTACACGCTGCTGACCGAGGTGATCGAGCGCGTGGGCGGGATGCCGTGGGGCGACTTCCTGAAGCGCCGCATCCTGGACCCCGTTGGCATGGCCGACACGGCGGCGCGTCCGCTGGACACGGCCTGCCTGCCGAACAGCGCCGCCATGCATGTCCCCCGCCCGGACGGCGGCTTCGACAAGGGGGTGTTCGGCCCGCCCATCAGCGCGACCGGCAGCATCGTCTCGACCGTCGATGACATGCTGCGCTGGCTCGCCCACATGTCCGCGCCCGTGGTCGGCACTGCCGAGACATGGCGGGCGATGCGCACGCCGGCGCGCCTGAACAACGGCGCGTCCACCAGCTACGGCTATGCGCTGATGACGACGGAGTACCGGGGCCTGGACACCCTGCACCACGGCGGGTCCGTCGTGGGCGGCAACAGCCAGATGCTGAAGGTGCTCGGCCATGACCTCGACATCGCGATCATGGCCAACTCCAGCGGCATCGGGTCGATCGGCCTGGCGGAGAGGGTGATCGACGCCTGCATCGCCGGCCTGGGCGAGACGCCGAAGCCCGGCAAGGGCGACCCGCTGACCGGCCAGTTCTACTCGCGCGGGAGCGGCCGCTTCCTGTCCTTCGTGGAGGAAGAAGGCGAGACGAAGCTGGAATACGGCCGTGTCAAGATGGCCGTGCCGCGCGACCCCGAGGGCAACCTGATGCTGCGCGTCAACGCCATGACGTTCAATCCCGTCGTGCTGGACGGCGACGGCTTCACCCTGACGGAGTTCGGCATCGCCGACCGCTACGACCGCGTGTCGCCCCCGCCGGAGCCGGAGACCGCCGGCATCGCCGGCCATTACGTCAACCCGTCATCGGGCCTCGCCATGACGGTCGAGCCGAGCGAGGCCGGGGCGGCGGCGCTCACGCTGCAAGGCAAGGTGGGGAGGCTGCGGTACGAGCTGGCCCAGAGGGCGCCGGGCTTCTGGGAGGGGCGGCCGAAGGACGGCGAACTGCCCTTGACGCCCCACCTGGAGCGCGACGGCGACGCCCTGCTCATGTCGTCCGGCCGGAACTGGCGGCTGCGCTTCGAGCGTGCTTGAGCGGCGTTGGCCGGGACTGACGGCCGGGACTGACGGTTGGGACTGGGCCGGCGCCTGCCGGCAGGCCGCCGAAGGTCAGTCGCGGGACCGTTGCCGGCCGGTCTTCGCCCGCTTGGGCTTGACCTCCCCGGCCGGGTGCCCCAGCCCGCGCTCGTTCAGCGCCGCGGCGCCGCTCATCAGCTCCTCCTGCGACGTCGAGCAGACGCATAGCGCCATCGCGACGTCGCATCCCTCGGCCAGCACGTAGGCGTGGCCCATCGTGCTGTCGATATAGACGGCCTCCCCGGCCGCGAGCACGACGGGATCGTAGAAGTCGGTGTGGACGACGACACGCCCCTCAAGGACGTACAGGAACTCCTCGCCGCGGTGGCGCACCAGCGGCCCGAACTCGTCGAGGGTGCGCGCCTTGATCTGCGACAGGATCGGGATCATCGCCTTGTGCCGCAGTTCCGGCGACATGTAGAAGTAGTCGTAGATCGGCGTCGTGACCTGCAAGGCGTTCGCGCGCGTCGCCAGGCTGCGGCGGCTGTTGGCGGCGGCGGGGCTGGGCTGCTCCGGTTCCGCGAACAACGCGGACATGGAGATCTGGAGACGCTCGCTGATCAGGTGCAGCTTCTCGTAGGTCAGCGTCAGCCGGTCATGCTCGACCTTGCTCAAGGTCGAGAACGGCAGCCCGGTCCGGTCGCTCATCTGCTTCAAGGTCAGTCCATGCTGCAGGCGCCAGCCTCGCAGACGGCTTCCCAGCGTGGACCGGGACCCTGCGGCCTCCCCGTCCGCCCGCGCGCCGTTCAAGTCCTGTCGTGCCGCCACCTTCATCGATCCCCACGCTTGAACGCCAGACCCAACGCCCCCGACAGCAAGCCGGACTGGCGACGGCTGCGATCTCCTGGCAACCCTTCCAAGACCATGAGTCCCATACAGGATCATCGCCCCGCCTTCTACGTGAGACTATCTTCTAGGTGGGACTGCATGGGTTCGTCACGGACCGCATGGAATGGGCCGGGCCAGGCCGTTTCGGGCCGGCATGGCGGCGGGCAAGGCCGCCATGCCGTCACGGCGACGAACACGATGACGGGGCTTATACCAACGGCCCTTTGCCCTGACTTTTCCCCGTCATTGCGAGAAGCGCAGCGACGCGGCAATCCAGGGCCGCCAGCAGGGTCCTTGCAGTCCTGGATTGCCGCGCCGCAAACGCGGCCCGCAATGACGGAAGGGGTCAATGCAAGAGGCCGCCGGTACTAGCTTACCTGTACCGGCGCGCAATGATGGACGGCTCGGCGTGCAATTGAAGGCGATTTCCGGCGCACATTGCGGTTCTTGGCCATTCTCGATGATCAGGCTGCAAGCAGGAACCTCCGGCCGAGCAGGTCGAGGTTGGCCCGGCCATACATCTGGCGCTTGGGGGTTTTCAGCCGGTTGACCTGTCCCTCGGTCTGGCCGTTGCTCCAGGCCAGCGCCACGCCGGCGCGCACGGCGTCGTAGTCGGCCCGCAGGCGCTTGGCGAAGCCCCGCAGTTGGCGGACGGTGCTGTTTCCCGCCCTCTGCAGCCGCGGATCGAGCCGGTTGGGGGCATGATCGCGGACCAGGCCGGTGAACTCTTCGGCAAGCGCGACTGCGTCGTCCAGTTCGGGGGCGTGCTGGCGCAGGCCGGCCAGCAACGCGTGGTCGTCTGATCTTGCCCCGCCTCTGTGGAGTGTTGGTGGGCTTGGGTGGTTACGGTTCG
>CAXTTB010000171.1:0-7402 GCA_964246905.1 uncultured Acetobacteraceae bacterium
ACGTAGCCCGTAAGCCAACAAACCGTCCACCGAACCGGGTCAATCCCAATCCCAGGCGGACAGTACGTCACCACCCGGGTGCGCAGCTTCGCCCATCATGCACACCGCTTGCAGCAAGGCTTCGGCGTCGTCGTGATCCTGATCGCGGTCAGCCTCCACTACCAGTACGACACGGTCGTCACGGTCTGGCTCTCCGACTCCTATCCCAGCGCCAACGCAGGATTGTGACCATGCGCGCTTTGACCCGGCGCTCTGCCGTGCTGCTGACCGGCGCCGCAAGCGCCTTGGCGGCTTCCGGCGCGTCCCGCGCCGAGGACGGCGCCACCGGCGACTATGGCCCGGCGCCCGAGTTCGCCGACATCTCCAATTGGCTGAACTCTCCCCCGCTGACCATGGCCGGGCTGCGCGGCAAGGTGGTGCTGATCGACTTCTGGACGTACTCCTGCATCAACTGCCTGCGGACGCTGCCCTACGTCACGCGCTGGTATGACACCTACAGGGACCGCGGCCTGGTGGTGGTGGGCGTGCACACGCCTGAATTCGGGTTCGAGCGGGTCGCCGCGAACGTTCAGCGGGCAATCGGCCGCTTCGGCATCCGCTATCCGATGGCGCAGGACAACGCCATGGCCACCTGGCGCGCATACTCCAACCAGTATTGGCCGGCGGAATACCTGGTTGACCGCAACGGGCACGTGGTGCTGAAGCACTTCGGCGAAGGCCGCTATGACGAAACCGAGAACGCCATCCGGTTGCTGCTGGCAGCGGGTGCGCCCGTGCCTCGCGACGACGGCGTGGACCGCTCGAAGATCGGGACACCCGAGATGTACTTCGGGGTGGCCCGGGTGGAGATGCTGGCCAGCCCGGAGCGGCCGCGCGAGGGCGAGGCGACGTATTCCTCGCCCAGCCCGCTGCCCTTGAACCACTTTGCCCTGGTTGGCGCCTGGAAGCTCACCGCGGAGGACGCGACGCTTGCGCGCGATGGGGGTGCGGTGAACCTCGCCTTCCAGTCCGGCAAGGTGTTCATGGTGGCGAGCAGCGAGCGCCCCGTGACCGTCGGCATCGTCGTGGACGGGCGGCCGCAACCACCTGTGACGGTGCAGGAAAGCCGCCTCTATACCCTGTTCGACAGCGGGGACTACGGGAGGCATGTCATGACCCTGTCCATCCCCAAAGCCGGGTTCGAGGCGTTCACCTTCACCTTCGGATAGGCGTTCGCAAACCGCGAAACGGCCCTGGTCAGGCCATTCACATCCGCCGCCCTTTCTCCGGGGGCACTGGCCGTCCCGTCCGGAGCACTGGCACGCAAGCGTGCTGCACCCCCTGCGGTGTCCGCACGGTGCCCACGGCCGTCTCGATGCCGTACATCAGACGGAGGGACTGGGCCGTGATCAGCGCGTCCGGCGCGCCTGGGCCGATCAGGGCGCCGTCCCGCGGCAGCAACGCCACTTGATCCGCTACCAGGAACGCGTGATCCGGATGGTGCGTCGTCAGCAGCACCGCCAGCCCGTTCTGCGCCAGCCCACGCACCTGCTCCAACACCAGCGCCTGATTGCCGAAATCCAGGCTTGCCGTCGGTTCGTCCATCACGATGCAAGCAGCCTCTTGCACCAGCGCACGGGCGATCAGCACAAGCTGGCGCTCGCCGCCCGACAGCGTCGTCACGGGCCGGTCCGCAAGGTGCCCGACGCCCAGCCGCACCAGCGCCGCTTCGGCCAACTCCCGGTCACGGCGCCCCGGGGCGGCGAGCAGGGGAAGCTGCGCCGCCCGGCCCATCGCCACGACCTCCCGCACCTTGTAGGCGAAACCGCCGCCTGCGGCCTGCGGCACGTAGGCCAGCCGCCGCGCGACCACGGCGCGCGACAGGCGGGCGAGGTCGCGCCCATCCAGCAGCACCTGGCCGGCGAGCGGCGGCAGCAGGCCGAGCAGCGTGCGCAGCAACGTCGTCTTGCCGCCGCCGTTCGGACCCAACAGCACGGTCACGGTGCCGGGCCGGAGCGCGAGGCGGATGCCGCGCGACACCACGCGGGTGCCGTGGCCGATCGCCAGGTCCTCGGCGGCCAGCAGCGGGGTCATTCCCCCCGCCCGCGCCGGGCGACCAGCAACAGGAACACCGGCGTGCCGATCGCGGCGGTCAGGATGCCGAGCGGGATCTCGATCCGCGCCACGTTGCGCGCCAGCGTGTCCACCGTCAGCAGGAACGCCGCGCCAAGCAGCATCGACAGCGGCACCAGCCGGCGCAGGTCCGGCCCCCCGAGCAGCCGCGCCGTATGCGGCACCACCAGTCCGACCCAGCCCACCGCGCCGGCCATCGCCGTCACCGCGGCGGTCGCGAGTGTCGCCCCGAGGATCGCCGCCCCGCGCAGCAGGCCCGTCGGTGCGCCAAGCGCCCGCGCCTCATCCTCGCCGAGGGTCAGCAGGTTCAGGCGCCAGCGCAGCAGGAACAGCAGCAGCAACCCGGCTCCTGCCGGCATCGCCGCCGCGGCAAGGTCGCCGCGCGTCACCGCCGAAAGCGAGCCAAGCAGCCAGAAGGTGATCGCCGGAAGCTGGTTGTAAGGGTCGGCCAGCACCTTCAGCAGCGAGATCGCAGCGCCGAGCAACGCGCCGAGCGCGATCCCTGCCAGCACCAGCAGCAGCACGGGGTCGCCTCCGGCAGTCCCGCGCCGCACCGCACCCATCAGCAACGCCACCGCCGCCACGGCGCCCAGCCCGCCGAGGAACGCCGCCGCCTGCACGCCGACGACCGGCAGGCCGAAGAAGATGCCGAGCACCGCCCCGAGCGAAGCGCCGACCGAGACGCCAAGCAGGTCGGGGCTTGCCAGCGGGTTGCGGAACATGCCTTGGAATGCCGCTCCGGCGCCTGCCAGGGCGGCGCCCACCAAGATGGCCGCCAGCACGCGCGGCAGCCGCACGCTCCACAGCACGGCCGCCATGGCAGGGTCCATGGGGCCGAGGCCGGACAGCGCGGAGAGCGGGATCGGATACCGCCCCAGCGCCAGGGCTGCCAGCATGGCGCCCAGGAGTGCCGCGACCGCGATGCCCCAGGGCCACCCCCCTCGCCGCATCCGCCTAGCGGCGAGACATGGCGTCGCGCAGCAACGGCGCGAGCTGCGCCGGGTCGGGACGGCGACCGAACAGCAGGCCATAGAGGTCCGTGACACGCGCGTCCAGCGTATCTGCCGGCTGCGCCCCGAACAGCACCGGCAGCCAGACGAGGCCGAGCAGGCGGTTCACCGAGGGGGGCGCGTCGATCCACCCATACGGCACGCCGGGCGCCAGCACGATCCGGCCGGTGCGCACTGCGCGCAGGGTGCCCCAGACCGGATCGGCCGGTGCCGCGGCGAAGAAGCGGGGATCGGCCGCGATGACCCAGTCGGGGTCCCAAGTGAGCACCTGCTCGGCGGACACCTGCGCCAGCCCGCCCGCACCCAGGCTGCGGGCGGCGACGTTCTCCGCCCCGGCGAACTCCAGGATCTCAGTGTTGATCGAGCCGGCGAGGCCGGTTTCCAAGCCGCGCGGGCCACGGGCGTAGTACACGCTCGGCCGCCCCCTGGATCGCAGCATGTCTGCGGCGGCTTGCGCCTCGGCGATGACCTTGCGGGCGGCATCGGCGCGGACCGTGGCGGCCTCTCGGCGATCCAGGATCTCCCCCAGCAAGACATAGGTCTCGGGAATGCGGGCCAGCGTGCCGTCGAGCAGCAAGTCCGGCAGGCCGGTCTGCGCCTGCACCCGGTCGGCCAGCGAGACGTAGGTCGCGCCGACCGATCCGTAGTCCAGGATGAGGTCGGGCCGCTGCGCCAGCACGGCCTCGACGTTCGCGGTGTTGTCGCGCCCGGTGAGGCGGCCGGCCTCCGGCAACGCCGCGGCCTCTTGTGGCAGGAAGGCCAGCTCTGCCGGGCTTGGGCGCCGCACCCAGCCGGTCATCAGGTCGGGTGCCAGGCTCCAGAGCAGGATGGATGCCGGAGAACCTGCCGGCAAGACGCGTCCCACTCGACCGGGGAGGGGCACGCTGCGGCCGACGCCGTCGCGCACCGTGTGGACAGCCGTCTGCGCCCCGGCCCGGCCGGACAGCATGGCCGCGGAGATGGCGAAGGCGGAGCGCAGGAAGGTGCGGCGGGACGGCTTGTTCGTCATCGGCATGGCAGCGCATTTCTCGGTCATGGCGGCCACCCTAACGGCTAACCCATCGCCGGCGGAATGCCTCAAGTTCAAGCTGCAACCGTCGCCGACGGCGGCGACGGCACATGCCGGTCTCTGGCTGCCGCTGGATGAACATCGGAAGCCAGTTCAACGACCGTCAGGCCGGTTCAAGCCCACCCGTAATATGCAGCGGAACATAGCGCTTGCTCCGGACTGCGCACCTCGCTAGCGTTTTGGCTGCGGCTCCGCGTCCAGCATCCTTGGCACACGTCGAAGAGAGCCCGCTACACCGAGGGAAAGTCAGCTATGGAAGCTCTGAAACTCCTGATCAACGGGAACCTGGTCGAGGGCGACCAGACCATGCCGGTGCTCAACCCGGCAAGCGAAGAAGTTCTTGCCGAGTGCCCGCGCGGGTCCGTGGCCCAACTCAACGAGGCCATTGCAGCCGCGAAGGCCGCGTTTCCCGCTTTCAAGCTCTGAGCGCCAGTCAAACGCCTCATCACCCAATAAAACTTCGGGAACGAACGACTCAGCCCTTTTGCAGGTGCGGCGCCAGCAGCGACAGGTCGGCCAAGCCCAGCCGGTCAGACGCGGTCTGTGCTTGGTGCCAATAGGGATACAGCAGCACCGGCGCGCTCACCGCATCGAGCCTCGCGCGCTCCTCAGCGGTCAGCACGAGGGTTGCGGCGGCAAGATTGTCCCTCAACTGCTCGTCATTGCGCGCGCCGATGATCGCGGATGTCACGCCGGGGCGGCACAGCACCCACGCCAGCGCAACCTGCGCTGCGGACACGCCATGGGCCTCGCCCACGTCTGCCAAGGCGTCCACGATGTCATACAGCTTGCCTTCGTCGTGCACCGGCGGCTCGGTCCACCCGGCGAAGCGGCGCGAGCCTTCCGGAGTGTCCTGCCCACGGCGATACTTGCCCGAGAGCAAGCCTCCCGCCAGCGGGCTCCAGACCAGGATGCCGAGACCCTGGTCGAGCGTTGCGGGCACAAGCTCGTTCTCGGCCTCCCGGGCCTGCAGCGTGTAGTGAATCTGCTGCGACACCGGCCGGATGAAGCCGTGCTGCTGCGCCACGCCGAGCGCCTTCATCAGGTGCCAGGCGGAGTAGTTCGAAACCCCGACGTAGCGGACCTTGCCCGTGCGGACGAGGGTGTCCATCGCTTCCAGCGTCTCCTCGAGCGGGGTGAGGCCATCCCATTCGTGCAGTTGGTAAAGGCCGATGTGGCTTGCACGCAGGCGCTTGAGGCTGGCCTCGCATGCGGCAACGATGTGATGCCGTGACAACCCGGCGTCGTTGGGCCGGTCCCCCATGCGGAAACGCACCTTGGTGGCCACCAAAACCTTTTCGCGCCGCCCGCCGCCTTGCAAAACCTCTCCCAGGATCTCTTCGGACAGTCCGCGCGAGTAGATGTCGGCGGTGTCGATGAAATTCACGCCGGCGTCGATGCAAAGGTCGATCTGCCGTGCCGCGCCGGCGACATCGGTGGCGCCAACCTTCTGGAACGGCCCAGTGCCGCCGAACGTCATGGTCCCGAGCGTGAGCGTCGAGATTTGCAAGCCTGAACGGCCAAGCTGACGATATTCCATGGAAGCGTGCTTTCATCCTGTGACAGCCGAGCAGCTCTCAACGCGACCGGCCTACCGCAGTTGTTTGCCTTCGGCGTTGGTTGGAACACTTGGAGCTGCTTGCTCGGCACGTGACTGGACTTCCACATGGTCCTGACGATATGCTCAAGCAAATACGACGCTTCCGACTGAGCAGTGAGACGTGATCAGGCCGAAGCGACACAATTGCCAACAACTCTTCCAGGGAGACCGTCCATGCGCGACGACACGAAGTTCTACATCAACGGCGAGTGGGTGGAGCCGGCCGCGCCCAAGACGCTCGATGTCGTCAACCCGGCCAACGAGGACGTCTGCGGCAGGATCAGCCTCGGCGCCGCGGCCGACGTGGACCGCGCCGTCGCAGCCGCCCGCCGCGCCTTCGAGAGCTTCTCCCAGACCAGCCGCGAAGAGCGCGTCGCCCTGCTCGAACGCATCGTGGCGGAGTACAAGAAACGCTACGAGGACATGGCCGCCGCGATCACCGAGGAGATGGGCGCGCCCGCCAGCCTCGCCCAGCAGGCGCAGGCCGCCATCGGCATGGTGCACTTCCAGACCGCGGCCGGCATCCTGAAAGGCTACGAGTTCCAGACGCTCCGCGGCGGCACGCTGCTCGCCCGCGAACCCATCGGCGTCTGCGGCTTCATCACGCCCTGGAACTGGCCGGTCAACCAGATGGCCTGCAAGGTCGCCCCGGCGCTCGCCGTCGGCTGCACCATGGTGCTGAAGCCCTCCGAGGTCGCGCCGTTCTCCGGCATCGTGCTCGCCGAGATCCTGGACGCCGCCGGGGTGCCGCCCGGCGTGTTCAACCTGGTCAACGGCGACGGCCCCGGCGTGGGCGCGGCCATCAGCGCGCATCCCGACATCGACCTCGTGTCCTTCACCGGGTCCACCCGCGCCGGCATCGAGGTCGCGCGGGCGGCGGCCCCCACGGTGAAGCGCGTGCACCAGGAACTCGGCGGCAAGTCGCCGAACATCATCCTGGAGGACGCCGACATGCAGCGCGCGGTGACGGGGGGCGTGAAGCAGGTGATGCAGAACTCCGGCCAGTCCTGCAACGCGCCGACCCGGATGCTGGCGCCGAACAGCCGGATGGAGGAGGTCGTCGCCATCGCCCGCGCGGCCGCAGAAGCCACCACCGTGGGCGACCCCAACGGCAACTCGGAGATCGGCCCGGTCGCCTCCGAGGTGCAGTGGAACAAGATCCAGGGCCTGATCCGGAAGGGCATCGAGGAGGGTGCGACCCTCGTCGCCGGCGGCCCCGGCCGTCCGGAGGGCCTGGACCGCGGCTTCTACGTGAAGCCCACGGTGTTCGCCGGCGTCACCAACGACATGACCATCGCCCGCGAGGAGATCTTCGGCCCCGTGCTGACGATCCTCGGCTACGACACGGTGGAGCAGGCCATCGCCATCGGCAACGACACGCCCTATGGCCTGGCCGCCTATGTCCAGGGCAAGGACCCGGCGGCGCTGCGCCACGTGGCGTCCCGCCTGCGCGCGGGGCAGGTGACGATCAACGGCGCCGGGCTGGACCCCATGGCGCCGTTCGGCGGCTACAAGCAGTCCGGCAACGGGCGGGAATGGGGCGACCTGGCGTTCGGCGAGTTCCTGGAGACCAAGGCCGAGATCGGCTACGGGGCCATCGCGGCGGAGTAG
>CAXTTB010000172.1:0-4761 GCA_964246905.1 uncultured Acetobacteraceae bacterium
GGCGGGTGCGCTGGATCGTCGATCTGCCGCGCTACGACAACCCGGAGAAGCGGCGCGACCGGCTGTTCTGGACCGGCCCGGTGCTGGCGGGCGGGCGCCTGGTGCTGGCCGGCAGCAACGAGACGGCGCTCTCCGTCGATCCCGCGGACGGGCGCATCCTGGGGCGGGAGCAGTTGCGCGGGCCGGCCGCGGTCGCCCCCATCGCAGCCGCGGGCACGCTGTTCATCGTGACCGACGACGGCACTTTGCAGGCGTTCCGATGACGGCACTCCCCACCGTCGTCATCGCCGGGCGGCCCAACGTCGACAAGAGCACGCTGTTCAACAAGCTGGCCGGGCGCCGCTCCGCCATCGTGTCGGACACGCCCGGCGTGACGCGGGACCGCAAGGAGGCGGAGGCGCTGCTGCGCGGCAGGCGCGTGCGCCTGATCGACACCGCCGGGCTGGAGGAGTCGGCGCCGGAGACGTTGCCGGGCCGGATGCGCGCCTCGTCGGAGGCGGCGGTGGCCTTGGCCGACCTGATCGTGTTCGTGGTCGATGCCCGCGCCGGCGTCACCCCGGCGGACAGCCACTTCGCCGCCTGGCTGCGCCGCCAGGGCCGCCCGGTGCTGCTGGTCGCCAACAAGGCGGAGGGCCGGGCCGGCGCATCGGCGGCGCTGGAGGCCTACAGCCTGGGCCTCGGCGAGCCGCTGGCGATGTCGGCGGAGCATGGGGAGGGCCTGTCCGCCCTGATGACGGAGATCGCCGACCGGCTGCCGGCGCAGGGCGCGGCGGAGGATGAGGCGCCCCGGCCGTTGAAGCTCGCCATCGTCGGACGGCCCAACGCCGGCAAGAGCACCTTGCTGAACCGCCTCCTGGGCGAGGAACGGATGATCACCGGGCCGGAACCCGGCCTGACGCGCGACGCGGTGGCGGTGCCGCTCCATGATGCGCATGGCCCCATCGAGCTGGTCGATACCGCGGGCCTCCGCCGCAAGGCGCGGGTGGAGCTGCCGCTGGAGAAGATGTCGGTCAGCGCCAGCATCGAGGCGCTGAAGATGGCGGAGGTCGTCGTGCTCTGCGTCGATGCCGTGCTGGGCCTGCATGAGCAGGACCTGCAGATCGCCCGGCTGGTCGAGCGGGAAGGCCGGGCCTGCGTCTTGGTGCTGAACAAGTGGGACGCGGTGGCCGACCGCACCGCGACGCGCAAGGCGATCAGCGACCGGCTGGAGACCAGCATGGCGCAGATGAAGGGCATCCCCGTGGTGCAGGTGTCCGCGCTGACCGGCGCGGGCGTGGACCGGCTGCTGCCGGCGGTGCGGGCGGTGCACGACACCTGGAACAGCCGGGTGGCGACCGGCGCCTTGAACCGCTGGTTCGAGGAGGCGGTGGAGCGCCACGCGCCCCCGCTGGTGGACGGGCGGCGGCTCAAGCTGCGCTACATCACCCAGGCCAAGGCCCGCCCGCCGACCTTCATCGCCTTCGGCACGCGGGCGGAGCAGATGCCGGAGGACTACCAGCGGTACATGGTGAACAGCCTGCGCGACAAGTTCGACCTGCCGGGCGTGCCGATCCGGCTGCTGCTGCGCGGGACGAAGAACCCGTATGCGGAGGAGTAGGAGGCAGGCAGCTCGCTTACCGGATCACCTGGACCCTGACGCCCGCCGCTTTCGCCATTCCCGCCCAGCCGCGGTCGGCGGTCAATGCCGGCACGTCGAGTTCTGCCGCAAGGGCGAGGCAGGCGCGGTCGCCGAGCGACAGCCCGGCGGCGCGCGTGGCGGGCCGCATCCCGGCCGAGCGTTGCGCTTGGATTTCGGTCATCGGCGCGACCTCCAGGCCAAGGATCGCGACGGCACGGGCCGCCTCCGGCGCTGGCAGCCCATGGTCGGAGAGCTTGGCCAGCACCTCCGCGAGGTTGACAGCCCCGATCACGCCGGCCTGCAGGTGCATACGGACCATCTCCGCCCCGGGTTCCTCGAACAACAGGGCAAGCACGGCCGAGGCGTCAAGCACGACGGGGCTGCCGGCAGGACTACTCACGCGAGGCTTCGGCCCGGCGTTCGGTCAGCAGCTCGTCCGTGACGGCCTGCGCCTCTGGAGCATAACGCCGCACGAGCGCCTGGGCACGACGGACGGCATCATCCACGCTCTCCAGTACAAGGCGGCCCTCATCCTTACGAATGATCAGCAGGCCGCCGCCTTCGACATGAAGCTGCTGCCGCAACCCGGCAGGCAGGACCATCCTGCCATTTGCAGCAATCTGCACCCGGTAGTGCTCCATGACACCTCCTGCTTGAATGACACGAACATACAGCCGATACAGCGTCGGGTCGAGTGACACGCCTTGGCATGTCGGCCATCTATTCCTCCGTCGCGTTCGGCAAGGAGCATTGTTCGCGCAAGGCGCGCAACCCAACCGGACGCCTGCACGTTCCCGGCCCAAGGAGGGGCACATGGCAAGCTCGGCAGAACGGTCCGACCCGGCGCTTTGGGAGCGGGTCAAGCATGAGGTCACGGCGGGCGACAAGGGCGGCGACCCCGGCGAGTGGTCCGCCCGCAAGGCGCAGCTTGCGGTCCATCGCTACAAGGCGGAAGGCGGCGGCTACAAGGGGCGCAAGGCCGCCGACAACCACCTGGCGCAATGGACCAAGGAGGAGTGGGGCACCAAGTCCGGCGAGAAGAGCAAAGCCACCGGCGAACGCTACTTGCCGAAGCGCAGCCGCGAGGCGCTGTCCGACAAGGAGTATGACCGGACCACCGCGAAGAAGCGGGCCGACACGGCGAAGGGCAAGCAGCACTCCGCGCAGCCGCCCGATGTCGCTGCAAAGGCGGCCGACGCCCGCCTGGCCGACCTGCCGCGCGCCGAGCTGCTGAAACGCGCCGCGCAGCACAAGGTCGCCGGGCGCTCCCGGATGAAGAAGGACGAGCTGGTCCGTGCCCTGAGCAACCACGCATGACCGCCGCGCACGATCCCAAGGAGACGCAGCGCGAGTTCCGCGAGGCCGTCAACATGACCCCGGCGGCGCTCCGGCGCTGGCTGGACACCGAGGAGAGCAAGTCGGTCGGCATGACGTCGGGCGGCGAGCGGGTCACGGCGCCGGGCAAGACGGAGTCGGTCGGGCACCACATGGGCGAGCGCATCCTGGCGCTGAAGGAGACGCCCGCCGCCAAGCTGACGGAGGACGACTACGCCGACATGCGGAAGGTCATCGGCTACGTGCACCGCCACATGGCGCAGCGCCCGTCCGGCGACGTCGAGGACTCGCGCTGGCGTAAATCCCTGATGAACTGGGGCCATGACCCGATGAAATAGTCGCCCAGGTCCGAAAATCCGGCTTGCAAACCGTCCCGCGAGTCCGGACGGTGCAGACCGGGACAGGGCTTGCCTGTCCTTCAACGCGAGCCTGCCGAAGGCGGGCCATACAGAGGGGGGAGCCGCCATGGACCTTGAAGCCCGCACGATTGCGCGCGTGACCAAGCGGCTCGTGCCGTTCCTGATCCTTTGCTACTTCGTGGCGTACCTGGACCGGGTGAACGTCGGCTTCGCGGCGCTGACGATGAACAAGGACCTTGGCCTCACGGCGCAGGCCTACGGCATCGGCGCGGGCATCTTCTTCCTCAGCTACTTCATCTTCGAGGTGCCGTCGAACCTGTTCCTGGAGCGGTTCGGCGCGCGGAAGTGGATCGCGCGCATCATGTTCTCCTGGGGGCTGCTGTCCGGGTGCACCGCGTTCATCCCGCAGATCTCGGCGGCCACCGGGTTGTCAACGACATGGGTGTTCTACGGAATCCGCATCCTGCTGGGCATCGCGGAGGCCGGGTTCTTCCCGGGCATCATCTTCTACCTGACGCTCTGGTTCCCCGCCGCCTACCGCGGGCGCATCATCGGCTACTTCATGGCGGCGATCCCGCTCAGCAGCGTCATCGGTTCGCCGATCTCCGGCCAACTGCTCAACCTCGACGGCTGGATGGGCCTCGGCGGGTGGCAGTGGCTGTTCATCATCGAGGCGGTGCCGGCATTGGTCCTGTCCGTCGTCGTGTTCTTCTACCTGACCGACCGCCCGGCCGACGCGGGATGGCTGCCGGCGGAGGGACGCGCCTGGCTGGCCCGGCGGCTCGACAGCGAGGAGCGCCAGCGTGTCGCGGCCAAGCATTTCTCCTTGCTGGAGGCCTTGGGCAACACGCGGGTGCTGCTGCTGGCCTTCGTGTATTTCGGCGCCGTCGCGTCCAACTACAGCCTGGGCTTCTTCCTGCCGCAGATCGTGCGGGACTTCGGCCTGAGCTTCGGCTGGACCGGCGTCGTCACGGCCATCCCCTACGTGGTGGGCACCCTGGGCATGGTGTACTGGGGCCGGCACTCGGACCGCACGGGGGAGCGGCGGGAGCATACGGCCTTGGCGGCACTGGTGGCCGGCGCCGGCATCGCGGCCTCCACGCTGATCGACGACCCGGCGGGCAAGATGCTCTCTTTGTCCATCGCAGGCTTCGGCGTGTTCGCGGTGCTGCCGGTGTTCTGGACGCTGCCGACCACCTTCCTGAGCGGGACGGCGGCGGCGGGCGGCATCGCCATCATCAACTCCATCGGCAACCTGTCGGGGTTCGCCGGGCCGTTCGTGATGGGCAAGATGAAGGACGCCACCGGGTCCTACACGGTGGGACTGCTGGCCGTGGCGGGCACGGTGTTCCTCGCCATGCTGGTGGCACTGTCCTTGCCGCACGAGGCGAAGCTGGAGCAGGTGGAGGGGGAGCGGGAGACGGAGCCGTTGCGGCAGGCGGCGGAGTA
>CAXTTB010000172.1:4861-7400 GCA_964246905.1 uncultured Acetobacteraceae bacterium
CCCCACGACCTGCCCATTCAGCGTGAGCGCCGGGTCGCACAGGTCCGCCAGCGGCCCGGCCACGTCCTCGGGCTTGGCAAGCCGGGTCCGATCCTCGCCCGGCATCGCCTCGGCGCGCAGCCGGGTGGCCACGGTGCCGGGGTCGAACAGGTTGACGCGGAGCGGGGTGGTCGCGACCTCCTGCGCCCAGCTCATGACCAAATGCTGCATTCCCGCCTTGGTCGCGCCGTACGCGCCCCAGTAGGCGCGGGGCGCCGCGGCGACCTCCGTCGTGACGAACACGGCCCGCCCGGCCGGCGCGGCCAGCAGCAACGGGCCGCACGTACGGATCATTCGCCAGGCGGAGGACAGGTTCACCGCGACCACCGTGTCCCAGTCCTTGGGCAGGATGTGCGGCGCGGGCGTCAGGCGTCCGAGCGCCCCGGCGGCGTGCACCAGGACGTCCAGCCGCCCGAACCGCTCGAACAGGCTCGGCCCGATGGCGTCGAGCGCCGGGCCGTCGGCGAGGTCCATCGGCAGCAGGGTCGCGGCGCCGCCCAGCGTACGGATTGCGTCGTCTGTTTCCTCCAGCCCGCCCTGGGTGCGGGCGGTGATGACGACGTGCACGCCGCGCCGGGCCAACTCGATGGCGGCAGCGGCGCCGATGCCGCGGCTGGCGCCGGTGACGAGCGCCACGCGGGCCGGAGCATCCGCCATTCAGTGCATCTCGGTCAGCAGGCTGAGCTGCCGGTCCGAGCTGTCCGTCATGTCCGGGAGCGGGATCGGATACTCCCCGGTGAAGCAGGCATCGCAGTAGTGCGGGCGGGCGGCGTCCCGGTCCGCCTTGCCCAGCGCCCGGTACAACCCGTCGAGCGACACGAAGGCCAGGCTGTCGGCGCCGATGATCTGCGCCATCTCCTCCACGCTGTGCCGGGCCGCGAGCAGCTTGCCGCGCTCCGGCGTGTCGATGCCGTAGAAGCAGGAGTGCGTGGTGGGGGGCGAGGAGATCCGCATGTGCACCTCGGCGGCGCCGGCCGCGCGGACCATCTCGACGATCTTGCGGCTCGTGGTGCCGCGCACGATGCTGTCGTCCACCAGGATCACCCGCTTGCCCCGCAGCACCGAGGGGTTGGCCGAGTGCTTCAGCTTGACGCCCAGGTTGCGGATGCTGTCGGTCGGCTCGATGAAGGTGCGGCCCACGTAGTGGTTGCGGATGATGCCCAGCTCGAACGGGATGCCGCTCTCGGCGCTGTAGCCCATGGCGGAGGGCACGCCGCTGTCCGGCACCGGCACGATCACGTCGGCGTCCACGTGGCTTTCGCGCGCCAGCTCGGCGCCGATGCGCTTGCGGGCGTCATAGACCGGCATCCCCTCCATCACCGAGTCCGGGCGGGCGAAGTAGATGTACTCGAACACGCAGAACCGGCTTTGATTGGCTCCGAACGGCTTGATGCTGCGTACCCCCTGGTCGTCGATGACGACGATCTCGCCGGGGTCGATGTCGCGGACGAACTCGGCGCCCACGATGTCCAGCGCGCAGGTCTCGCTGGCCAGCACCCAGCCGCCGGTGCCCTCGTTGCCGATGCGGCCCAGGATCAGGGGGCGCACGCCGAGCGGGTCGCGCACGCCCATCATCGCCTCGTTCGAGAGGGCGACGAGGGAATACGCGCCGACGACCTGCTTCAGCGCGTCGATCAGCCGGTCCACCACGGTGGAGTACAGGCTGATGGCGATGAGGTGGACGAACACCTCGCTGTCCGTCGTGCTCTGGAACAGGCAGCCGCGGCGCACGAGGGCGCGGTGCAGCGCGTTGGCGTTGGTCAGGTTGCCGTTGTGCGCGACGGCGAAGCCGCCGAACTCGAAGTCGGCGTACAGCGGCTGCACGTTGCGGAGGATGGTGTCGCCGGTGGTGGCGTAGCGGTTGTGCCCGATGGCGTTCGCGCCGGGCAGGGAGGCGATGACCTTGGCCTGGCCGAAGTTGTCGCCCACGAGGCCAAGGCCGCGGTGGCTGTGGAACCGATGCCCGTCGTAGCTGACGATCCCCGTCGCCTCCTGCCCGCGATGCTGGAGGGCGTGCAGGCCAAGTGCCGTGACGGCGGCGGCGTCGGTCACGTTCCAGACGCCGAAGACGCCGCACTCCTCGTGCAGCTTGTCGTCGTGGCCGGCGGGGTCGTCGTCGGCCGGCGGGGGGGCCTCGGTCGGGATCAGCACCATGACACTCTCCTACTCCCGTGTTGGGCGGGCACCCAGGGCACGGCCCACGGGAATGGCGCGCAGCAGGCTGGCGGCGGTGGCGGAGCGGCCAGGCGGCGGGCGGGCCACGGCGGGCCGGTACGTCGGCGGAAGCTGGTCGGCAAGCCAATCGGCTCCGTGGTGGATGGCGGGCAGGCTGCGGGCCTCCAGGACCGGGGCCGGCCATTGCTCGACCGCCAGCCCGATCCCCAGCAGGATATAGGCCACCACCAGCAGCGCCGCACCCCTGCCGATGCCGAATACCAGACCCAACGCCCGGTCGAGGCCGCCAAGCGCCGACCCGCGCACCGCGTTGCTGAGGGTCCGC
>CAXTTB010000173.1:0-7393 GCA_964246905.1 uncultured Acetobacteraceae bacterium
CGGCGCGCGGCGTTTGGGCCAGACGGACCCACCCCGCCGCGCGGTCCGCCGCCAGCGCCACGCCGCCGGGGTCGGGGCGGTGCACGGTCCGGGCGTATTGCAGCGCCGGCAGCGCCGCTTCCTCCTCCTTGAAGGACACCGCCCCCGTCAGCAGCCGCCCGTCGAGTTCCGGCAGCACCACCTGCATCGCGAGGTCCGTCGGCGACACCCCGCGCGCCGAGGCCTGCCATCCCGCCCGCGACGACCCGGCCAGCACAAGCTGCAGCACCGGCGCCCCCGGCGCGTCGAGCGGCGATCCCGCGTCGCCCTGCCGCGCCGAGAACCCGGTGGCGTTCAGCACCACCGCCGGGCGCCAGGCGCGGAGCGTGGCGGCGGCATAGGCCGCGCTCTCCGGCGCCTTCAGGCTGGACACGTAGAGCGCGCCGGCCGCCAGGCCCCGGGCGCGCAGCGCGGCCATCACCGCCTCGACCGGGGCGATGTCGGCGGAAAGCAGGTGCGAGCGGTAGAACACCACCGCCGCCAGCGGCCGGTCGGCCACGAGGTCGAGCGCATGGACCCCGTGCTGCGGCACCGGCTCGGCCCCGTCCTGCGGGTCCGGGCACAGGCCGGCCCAGCTCGACGCGAGGCGCAGCGCCCGCGCCATGTTGGCCGGGCCGCCGTGGCGGAAGCAGGCGTCCATGCGCGCCAGCGCGTCGGCTCCCACGGTGGACAGCGCCAGGAGGCGCGGGTCGTCCAGGCCGTCGCCGGGCAGCAGGGCGAGCGGAATGCCCCGGGCGCGGCACAGCGCCGCGACCTCCTCCGCCCCGTAGCGCCAGTAGTCCAGCCCGCCCAGCAGCCGCACCACGACGCAGCGCGCCTGGGCCGCGACTTGCTCCAGATACAGGTCCACCGACATCGGGTGCCGCAGCCGCCCGAGGCTCGCCAGCCGCAGGCCCGGCGCCCCGGCCATCCCTTGCCACGCGCCCGCCAGCGCGCCCAGGTCGGCGTCCGAGAACGACAGCACCACGACGTCGGCCGCGGTCTGGCCGAGGTCGCAGGCGGCGGCGTCCTCATCCAGCGTGCGCGCCTCGCGGACCAGCAGGTGCATGGCGTCAGGCGTTCACGCCAGCCGCGATGGCCGCGCGGTCGAGGCCGGTCTCGCCGATGACGACCAGGTGCCCGCGCCGTGCCTCGCCGGGCGCCCAGGCGCGGTCGAATTCCTTTCGGAACCGTCCGCCGACGCCCTGGATCGCCAGGCGCAGCGGCTTTCCCCGGACCGCGGCGAAGCCCTTGATGCGGAGGATCTGGTGCGCCTCCGCGACCGACTGGAGCCGGGCGAGCAGCGCATCGGGCGCGTCCGTCTCCGGGATCGGGACGACGAAGCTCTCGAAATCGTCGTGCTCATGCGCGCCGTCCTCGGCGTCGTGGTGCGACGGGCGGGCGGCCAGGTCGTCCTCCGCGGCGGCGTGCAGGCCCAGCAGCACCGCCGGATCGACCCGGCCCTCCTGCGCCGCCACCGTCCGCACGGCGCGCGGCAGCCCGGCCATCACCGTCGCGCGCACCTGCGCCAATGCGTCGGCGTCGAGCAGGTCGGCCTTGTTCAGCACCACCAGGTCGGCGGACTGCAACTGGTCCTCGAACACCTCCGCCAGCGGGTTGTCGTGGTCGAGGCCCGGGTCGGCCAGGCGCTGCGCCGCCACCGCCTCCGGGTCGTCGGCGAAGCGCCCGGCGGCCACGGCGGGGCCGTCCACCACGGCGATCACCCCGTCCACCGTGACGCGGGAGCGGATGCCGGGCCAGCCGAACGCCTTGAGCAGCGGTTTCGGGAGCGCCAGGCCCGAGGTCTCGATCACGATGTGCTCCGGCGGGTCGGGCCGGTCCAGCAGCGCCTGCATGGCCGGCAGGAACTCGTCGGCGACGGTGCAGCACAGGCAGCCGTTGGCCAGCTCCACGATGTCCGCCTCCTCGCAGGCCGGGATGCCGCAGCCGCGCAGCAGGTCGGCATCGACGCCCACCGCGCCGAACTCGTTGACGATGACCGCGAGCCGCCGCCCGCCGGCGTTCTCGATCAGGTGGCGCAGCACGGTGGTCTTGCCGGCGCCGAGGAAGCCGGTGATCACCGTCGCCGGGATTTTACCAGCAATCATGCCGCGCGTCCTTGCGTCAGGTCCGGCATCCGCCCCAGCACGACGCGGGCGAGCGACGCCGGGCGGCGGGACGGCAGCACGGTGCCGGTCGCCGAGCGCGCGTAGGTCTCGGCGTAGCGCAGCAGGTCCGCCGCCATGCCGGGTTCGAGCCGCCCAAGCAGGTATGTCCACTTGCCCGGCGCGGAGATCGCCGCAGCGCAGCCGTGGTCGCAGCTCGATAGGCAGACGACCTCCTGCAGATCGACCGCCGGCGCCTGCGGATCAAGCAGCGCCGCCACCGCGTCGAGCATGACCCGGCCCGGCCGTTCGTCGCTGTCCGCCAGCACCTGCCCGGCGCGGCAGGTGGTGCAGACGTGGAGCGTGGGGGTGGGCGTCTGGGTCGTCATCGGGCAGCCTCCGGCGGGTCCTGGCCAAGCGCGGGGTGCCGAACGCCTGCGGGGGCATGGCTCCGCAGGTCGGTGCCGAGGAGCACCGCCGCCGCCGAGGCACCCCGCCCGGCCGCGCGTCTTTGTCGAAGCGCGCAGCCCTTCGGCTGCATTCCTCGGTGATGGCAGGTCTCCTGGCTCGCAGATCTGGTCCCATCCTTTTTGGAAAGGTGTGGGACCACGCTGCCCGCCTGCCTTCCCGGGTCGCCCCAGTGGCACGCGACGAACAGCTCACCGCCTACAGTTGCGGGGGCAGCCGCGGCATCGCACCGCGTTCCCTATTAACCCGCCCTCCGGACAAGCCGGGTGGCGGGACCATCGCGGGTGGAGTATGGCCGGGGGCCTGTCCTGTCAACCAGGCGAACCCATTGCATCGCCCGCGTTCACGGGATCACCCGGGCCGCGCGCAGGGTGGCGAACAGGTCGAAGAACGCGTCGTCGGTCGCCTGGTAGTCGAGGAAGCCGAGCCGGCGGCTCTTGCTCATGTCCGTGACCACCTCGATGGGTCGCCCGAGGTCGGCGTCGGTATGCCACGTCGAGGCCAGCCGGTTCAGGTCCGGCTCCGCGAGGCCGTGCCTGCGGGCGATCTCTGCCCAGAGCGGGGCGGCATCGGCAAGCTGCTGTTCCAGCGGCGTGCCCTGGCCGGGGAACGGGGCCGGTTCCAGTCCGAACCAACTGGCCAGGCGGCCCCACATCCAGTTCCAGCGGAAGATGTCGCCGTTGACCACGTTGAAGGCCTGGTCCCGGGCCGCCGGCGTGCTGGCGGCCCATTCCAGGTGCCTGGCGAGGAGCCGGGCATCCGTCATATCCGTCAGCCCGTTCCACTGCGCCGCCGATCCGGGGAACAGGAAAGGCCGGCCCGCCTCACGGCAGATCGTGGCATAGGCGGCAAGGGTCACGCCCATGTTCATGGCGTTGCCGATGGCGTAGCCGATGATGGTGTGGGGGCGGTGGACGCTCCAACCGAAGCCGTCGCGCGCCGCGGCAGCGAACACCTCGTCCTCCTGCGCGTAGTAAAAGTTCTCCACGTCGAGGCGCGGCTGCTCCTCGCGGAAGGGCGTTGCGGGCAGGCTGCCCTTTCCGTAGGCCTCGAACGGGCCGAGGTAATGCTTGAGGCCCGTCACCAGCGCGACGTGCCCGACGCTGCCGCTGGGCCGTACGGCGTCGAGCAGGTTGCGCACCATCGCGGCGTTGACGCGGATGTTCTCTGGCTCCGTCGGTTGGCGCAGCCAGGTCGTGATGAAGACATGGCTCGGGCGCAGCGCCTCCACCGCGCCCCGCAGCCCGGCCGCATCGAGCAGGTCCGCCGCGACCGGCCGCAGCCCCTCGATGTCGGTCGGAGGGCGCCGCGCCAGCCCGCTGACCTGCCAGCCCTGCTGCAGCAGGTGACGCGCCAGGTTGTTGCCGACAATGCCGGTGACGCCGGCGATTAGGGCTGATCGGTTCAAGTCGTCCACCTCCGTGCCGTTCCGCCCGGCACGGCGGCAGGATCACCGGCCAAGGCTAGAAGGCACCCAAAAGGGACATGATGGGACATCACTCTTCCTCGACTTCCTGCCTGGTCCTCGTGCTCGGCGGTGCGCGCTCCGGCAAGAGCCGCTACGCCGAAGCGTGGCAGCTATCGCATGGCGGGGGCATGGCAGGATATCTCGACGCGGCGTCAAGTCTTTTGGGCTATCTCGGCGCCGCCTTGATCGTCATCGGCTACTTTCTGAACCAGAAGGGTCGGCTCCGATCCGAGGATTGGCGGTTTCCCACGATGAACATGCTCGGCTCGGTTCTGGTCATCGTTTCCCTGTTCTATCACCCAAACCTGCCATCGGCCGCCATCGAGGTTTTCTGGTCGCTGATCAGCATCTACGGCATCCGGAAGAACCTCCGGGCGAGGCGGCTCTCCGTTTGATGACGGATGATCCCCGGCAGCATGGATGGGTAAGCCTCCCTGTGCCATAAGCTCTACGAGAAACAGGCGCGCGGGTGGGTATCATGCCGGGATCTGGAACCGACGACGCCTTCATGCGGCGGGCCATCGACCTGTCGCGGGTCGCGATGGAGGAGGGCGCCGGTCCCCCGTTCGGTGCCGTCATTGTTCGCGACGGCCGTGTCATAGCGGAAGGCTACAACACCTCGTTCGCTACGAAGGACCCGACAGCCCATGCCGAGATCGTCGCGATCCGCCGGGCATGTGAGGCAATCGACAGCCGATCGTTGGAGGGCTGCGTGATCTACTCCAGTTCTGAACCCTGCCCGATGTGCCTTGGCGCTATCTACTGGTCGCGCATAGCGAAGGTTTATTTCGGGAACAGTTGCGCTGCTGCTGCACTGGCGGGCTTCGACGACACACGCCTTTACCGGGAGATGTCTCAGCCGGCAGAAGATCGCGCCGTATCCATGGCGCAGCGGCTGTCCGACGAGGCCAAAACGGTCTTCGACGCATGGCAAGCTCGTCCGACGGACGCTGGTCCTGGTCAATAACCCAGGCCCTGCAAGGTCGAGGCTGCCAGCATCTGTCCACGCTGATTAGGACCGCTTCTCACCCGTTGCGGCATGCCTGGTATTCCCGCAAAGTCAGTCATGTCCTCGGTTAATTCATAATGATTACAGAATGGAAAGACCCCGAGGACCGGCTACTCGCTCGGAGCGTGTTTGGGACCGACGACCCGAAAACCGTCCGAAGCATGATACTGGATTGGGTGGCGGAGCAGGGTTTCGGTCTATCTTGCGTCAGCGCCATCGAATTCAGCGTTGGTGCCGCCGTGACCGTCACCTTGCCCGGCCAAAAGAAGATTTTCCTGAAGATTTGGCCGGGAACTGCGGACGTACGCTCGCTGGCAGCACAGATGCAGGTGCAGGCATCAATGGTTGGTCGCGGCTTTCCGGCGCCCGCTGTGCTTACAGGGCTGTCTGCGCTCGGGCCAGGCTGGGCGGTGGGCATGGAGTATCATCGGGCCGGTGTTCCTACGGATGCGCGAGTTCCAGACATTCGTCGCTCGATGGCGCGAGGTCTTGCTCGTTTCATGGCCGACGCTGAAACGTGCCGGAACTTGGACGGCCTACCCTGGCGACCGTTGCCGCCCGAAGGGGTGATCTGGCCTACGCCGCACAATGCCTTGTTCGATTTTGAAGCGACTGCCCAAGGAGCGGAGTGGATCGACGAGGTGGCACGCCGCGTCCTCGCGGTCATGCGCTCGGCCGGAAGCGGAACCGCGGTGGGGCATTATGATTGGAGTGCCAAGAACATGCGGATGGGGCCGGGTGGAATCGCGGTGCTCTACGACTGGGACGCGGTGTTCCTCGACCGAGAAACGTTCACCTTGGGTTACGCTGCAGCGCATTTCCCGGTCACCTGGGAACTGGACGTGCCGGAGACGCCTGCGATAAGTGAGGTTGCAGCTTTCGTGTGTGAATACGAACAGGCGCGCGGCGCCACTTTCACACGCTCGGAACTCGCCGAGATTGGAGCAGCCGCAACCTATGCCCGGGCCTACAAAGCGCGTTGCGAGCATGCGCTTGATCCCGGAGCCACACGCTGGCGCGGCTCATCACGCGAGAGCCTCACAGCCAATGGACCATTCCACTTCGATCAAGCCTGACAGGCTACAAGGGTTTGTTTTTGCCAGTTGCGGAAATCTAATCTGACACACAATTTCCCATCGGCCTCCCACTTGACCCTCGTCCTCGGCGGCGCCCGGTCGGGCAAGAGCCGCTATGCCGAGGCCCTGATCACCCGCCTCCCCCCGCCCTGGCTCTACATCGCAACCGCGCAAGCCTTCGACGACGAGATGCGCGCCCGCATCGCCGAGCACCGCACCCGGCGCGCACCGGGATGGCGCACCGTCGAAGCGCCGCTGACCCTCCCGGAAGCATTGCACGACGCCAACAACGCCCCGGTGCTGGTCGATTGCCTGACGCTCTGGCTCACCAACCTCATGCTGGCCGACGCGGACATAGCGGCGGCGGAGTCGGCCCTCGATGCGGCGCTGGACCGAACGGCGCCGACGGTGCTGGTGTCGAACGAGGTCGGCCTCGGCATCGTGCCCGACAACGCGCTCGCCCGGCGCTTCCGCGACCATGCCGGCCTGCTGCACCAGCGGCTCGCGGCGCGGGCGGGCCGGGTGGTGCTCACCGTGGCGGGCCTGCCGCTGTTCGTGACGGGAGCCCCGGATGAGTGAGGCGGAACGCCACGCGGCCAAGATGGCCCGTCGCAAGGCCGTGCAGGACGCGGAGGTCGCCGGCAAGACGCTGGAAAAGGGCCTGCTGATGGTCCACACCGGGCCGGGCAAGGGCAAGAGCACAGCCGCCTTCGGCCTGCTGCTCCGCACCGTTGGGCGGGGACGCCGCGCCGGGGTGGTGCAGTTCATCAAGGGCGCCTGGAGCACCGGGGAGCGCGACGCCCTGGCGCGCTTCGATGACCTCGTGGAGTGGCACACCATGGGCGAGGGCTTCACCTGGGAGACCCAGGACCGCGCCCGCGACATCGCAGCCTGCCGCCGCGCCTGGGACCAGGCTGTCGCAATGATGCAGCGGCCCGGCCTGTCGCTGCTGGTGCTGGACGAACTGAACATCGCGCTCCGCTACGAGTACCTGGCGGAGGCGGAGGTGCTGGCGGCGCTGGCCGCCCGCCCCGCCGGGCTGCACGTCGTCGTCACCGGGCGCAACGCCCGCCCGGCGCTGATCGAGGCTGCCGACCTCGTGACCGAGATGACGCTGATAAAGCACCATTTCGCCGCCGGGGTGCGCGCGCAAGAGGGCATCGAGTTCTGATGGTCACGTTTTGACCGCACGCGCCCTCATGCTGCAAGGCACCGGGTCGAGCGTCGGCAAGTCGCTGCTGGTGGCCGG
>CAXTTB010000174.1:0-2799 GCA_964246905.1 uncultured Acetobacteraceae bacterium
CCCCGGCGCTGGTGGCGCGGGCGCACGGGACCGAGCTGCCGATCTGCGCGGCGGTGGCGGCGCTGCTGGACGGGCGCTGGCGGCTGGAGGAAGCCATCGCCGCCCTCCTGGCCCGGCCGCGGCGGGACGAATAGCCATGCTGCGCGGCATCGTCACCGTCGGCGGCTGGACCATGGCAAGCCGCGTGCTGGGCTTCCTGCGCGACATCCTGCTCGCCGCGCTCGCCGGCACCGGGCCGGTCGCCGACGCCTTCTTCGTGGCGCTCCGCCTGCCCAACCTGTTCCGCCGGCTGTTCGGCGAGGGCGCGTTCAACGCCGCCTTCGTGCCCGAGTTCAGCGGCATCCTGGCGACGGAGGGCGCGCCCTCCGCCCGGCAGTTCGCCCAGGAGGCCATCGCGGCTTTGGCCTTCTGGCTGCTGGCGCTCACGGTGCTGGGCGAGGTGTTCATGCCGCAACTGATGGCGCTGCTGGCCCCGGGGTTCGAGGCCATTCCGGGCAAGGCGGAGCTGACGGTGGCCCTGGCGCGCATCACCTTCCCCTACCTGCTGCTGATCTGCCTCGCGGCCCTGCTGTCGGGCGTGCTGAACGGGCTGGACCGCTTCGCCGCCGCGGCCGCCGCGCCGCTGGTGTTCAACGGCGTGTCCATCGCGGCGATGCTGCTGCTGACGCCCTACGTGCCCACGGTGGGGCATTCCCTGGCCTGGGGCGTCACGGTGTCGGGGGTGCTGCAACTGGCGCTGCTGGCCTGGGCGGTGCGGCGGGCGGGCATGGTCCTGCACATCCCGCGCCCACGCATGACGCCCCGCATGGCGCTGCTGCTGCGCCGCATGGGGCCGGGGCTGGTCGGCGCAGGCGTCACGCAGCTCAACCTCGCGGTGGATGTGGTGATCGTCAGCCTGCTGCCGCCGGGTTCGGCGTCGCTGCTGTACTATGCGGACCGGGTGAACCAGTTGCCGCTCGGCGTCATCGGCACGGCGGTCGGCACGGCGCTGCTGCCGCTGATGTCCCGCCAGGCCCGGTCCGGCGACGCGGCGGGCGCGGTCGCCACGCTGAACCGGGCGCTGGAGATCAGCCTGGTGCTCACCCTGCCGGCGGCGCTGGCGCTTGCGGTCGCGGGCCAGCCGATCATGCTGGTGCTGTTCGGGCGCGGCGCGTTCGACGCCACCAGCGCGCTGCTGAGCGCCCAGTCCCTCGCCGCCTACGCCTTCGGCCTGCCGGCCTTCGTGGTGCTCAAGGTGCTGGTCCCGGCGTTCTTCGCCCACGGCGACACCGGGACGCCGGTGAAGGTCGGCATGGCGGCGATTGCGCTGAACCTCGTGCTGAACCTGCTGTTCATGGTACCGCTGGCCCATGCCGGCCCGGCCTTGGCCACCAGCGTGTCGGCGATCTTCAACGTGCTCACGCTCGCGGCCCTGCTCAGCCGGCGGCGGCAGCTTGTGCTGGACAGCCAGTTGCGCCGGCGGCTGCCGCGCATGGCGCTGGCGGCGCTCGCCATGGCGGCGGCGCTGTGGGCCGCGGACCGCACTGTGTTCGCCGAGCTGGGCACCACGCCCGGGCTGCGCTGGCTGGCGCTGGCGGCGCTGGTCGGCTTCGGGCTGGCGGCCTACGCCATGGCCGGGCAACTGCTGGGGGCGTTCGACGCCCGGCGGCTGCTCGGCATCCTGCGGCGGCGCGGACGGAGCGCCACGGCGCCGTCCTAACCCGATCCCGCTTGACCGATCCGGGCCGGGCGGAGACAACGCCGGTCATGCAACGCATCCTTTCCGGCATCCAGCCGTCCGGCGTCCCGACACTCGGCAACTACCTCGGCGCGATCCGCAACTGGGTGATGCTGCAACGCGACCACGAGTGCCTGTTCTGCGTGGTGGACCTACACGCGATCACGGTGTGGCAAGACCCGGCCGCGCTCCGCGCCGCCACGCGCGAGGCGGCGGCGTCGGTCATCGCCTGCGGGATCGATCCGAAGGCGCACGTGCTGTTCCACCAATCGGCGGTCCATGCCCATGTGCGGCTGAGCTGGATCTTCAACTGCGTCGCCCGGCTCGGCTGGCTGAACCGCATGACGCAGTTCAAGGACAAGGCCGGCAAGGACCGGGAGCAGGTGTCGGCGGGGCTGTACGTCTATCCCAACCTGATGGCGGCGGACATCCACGCCTACCATGCCACCCGCGTGCCAGTGGGCGACGACCAGCGGCAGCATCTGGAACTGGCGAACGACATCGGGCAGAAGTTCAACCACGACTACGGCGTCGAGTTCTTCCCGGTGATCGAGCCGCTGATCCTGGGTCCCGCTGCCCGGGTGATGAGCCTGCGCGACGGCGGCAAGAAGATGTCGAAGTCCGACCCGTCCGACCAGAGCCGCATCAACCTGACGGACGACGCCGACGCGATTGCGGCCAAGATCCGCCGCGCCCGCACGGACGCCGAACCTTTGCCGCACGAGCCGCAAGGCCTGGAGGGCCGCCCGGAGGCGCGGAACCTGGTCGGCATCATGGCGGCGCTGCTGGACCAGGACGCGGCGGGCGTGTTGCAAGACCACGGCGGCAAGGGGTTCAGCGCCTTCAAGGAAAACCTGGCGGCCCTCGTCGTCGAGAAGCTCACGCCGATTGCCGCCGAGACCCGGCGCCTGCTGGCCGATCCCGGCACGGTGGATGCCATCCTGCGGGACGGCGCCGCCCGGGCCGCCGCGGTCGCCGACCCCATCGTGGCGGAGGCCGAGCGGCTGGTCGGTTTCCTGAAAGCGTAGTCCGGGGCCGCAGGCGGGGCCCGCCCCGGACCCCAAGCTTATAGGCGCCGCGAC
>CAXTTB010000174.1:2809-7336 GCA_964246905.1 uncultured Acetobacteraceae bacterium
TTGCCGTAAAACGTCGCCCGGCCCCGCGCCGGGCACGGGACCCTTCGCCAATGCTTAGCGGCGCCGATACACCGTGCGCGTCGCCGGCTTGGTCGCCATGGCGATCAGGAAGCCCACCCCGGCCGCGACCAGGATGGCCGTGATCGGGCGCTGGTCAACCTGCTCGGCCAGGTAGTCGCCGGCCTCCTCAAGCTGGTCGAGCACCTGCGAGCCGTAGTCGCTCGCCGTGTCGCCGGCTTGCCCGGCATAGCTCCGCACGCTGTCCTTCGCCTGCCCGTAGGCCCGCTGCGCGCTGCCGGTCATCCGGTCCACCGCGCCGTCCGCCTGCATCTTCTTGTCCCCGGTCAGGTCGCCGGCCATGCCCTCAAGCTTGCCGCCGACCTTGCGGGCCGCGCCTTCGAAACGGTTCTCGTCCATGGTCATCCTCCTTCGGTGTTGCCGATGCAGGGTGAAACCCTTTTCGCACGGCACGGTTCCATAGCGGCGGCGGCATACAATATGGTAAGGCAGCCCTCAGCGCGGAGCGCCGGTCCATGTACACGCAAGCCCTCAACGCCGCCGAGCCTGCCGCCTACCCCGCCCCGCCCGGCGAGGACGCCGAGCGCCTGGCCCGCTTCCAGGCCCGCATCGACGCGGAGGACCGGATCGAGCCGAACGACTGGATGCCGGACGCCTACCGCCGCACCCTGGTCCGTCAGATCAGCCAGCACGCCCATAGCGAGATCGTCGGCCAGTTGCCGGAAGGCCGCTGGCTGACCCGCGCGCCCAGCCTGCGGCGCAAGGCGGCGCTGCTGGCCAAGGTGCAGGATGAGTGCGGGCACGGGCTGTACCTGTACGCCGCCGCCGAGACCCTCGGCGTGGCGCGCGAGGAGCTGACCGAGCAGTTGCTGTCCGGCCGGGCCAAGTACAGCAGCATCTTCAACTACCCGGCGCTCACCTGGGCCGACATCGGCGCCATCGGCTGGCTGGTGGACGGCGCGGCCATCATGAACCAGATCCCGCTGTGCCGCTGCTCCTACGGCCCCTATGCCCGCGCCATGGTGCGGGTGTGCAAGGAGGAGAGCTTCCATCAGCGCCAGGGCTACGAGATCATGCTGACGCTGTGCCGGGGCACGCCGGGGCAGAAGGCGATGGCGCAGGACGCGCTGGACCGCTGGTGGTGGCCGGCCATGATGATGTTCGGCCCGCCCGACGGCGAGAGCCAGCACTCCGACCGCAGCATGGCGTGGAAGATCAAGCGGTTCACCAACGACGAGCTGCGCCAACGCTTCGTGGACGCGATGGTGCCGCAGGCGCAGGCCTTGGGCATCGCGGTCCCCGACCCGGACCTCCGCTGGGACGAGACGGCGCAGCATTGGAGCTTCGGCGCCATCGACTGGGAGGAGTTCCGCCAGGTGCTGGCCGGCAACGGCCCCTGCAACCGGGAACGCCTGGCCGACCGCAACCAGGCCCATGCCGAGGGTGCCTGGGTGCGGGAAGCCGCGCTCGCCCATGCCGCGAAGCGCCAGGCCCGGAAGCGCGCCGCATGACGGAGCCGCGCACGCCGCTCTGGGAGGTATTCGTCCGCAGCCGCAACGGCCTGGCGCACAAGCACGCCGGCAGCGTCCACGCCGCCGACGCCGAGATGGCGCTGCAGGCGGCGCGCGACGTTTACACGAGGCGCGGCGAGGGCCTGTCCCTATGGGTCGTGCCGAGCGACGCCATCACCGCCAGCGACCCGGCCGACAAGGGCATGATGTTCGAGCCGACCGGAAGCAAGATCTACCGGCACCCGACCTTCTACGAAGTGCCGGACGACGTGGGCCACATGTGACGGCGCCCTCCCGATGACGGCCGACATCCAGGTGGCCGAAACGCCGCTGCTGCTGTTCACGCTGCGCCGGGCCGACGACGCGCTGATCCTGGGCCACCGCCTGTCGGAATGGTGCGGACGCGCGCCTACGCCGGAGGAGGACGTGGCGCTCGCCAACATGGGCCTCGACCTGCTGGGCCAGGCGCGCAGCCTGTATGCCTACACCGCCGAGGCCGAGGGCGCCGGGCACGACGAGGACGACCTGGCGTACCTGCGGGACGCGCCGCAGTTCCGCAACCTGCTGCTGGTGGAGCAGCCGAACGGCGACTTCGCCGTGACCATCGCCCGGCAGTTCCTCTATGCCGCCTACGTCGATCCGTGGTGGCGGGCCATGGCGGCGTCCCGCGACCCGATGCTGGCCGCCATCGCCGCCAAGGCGGAGAAGGAGACCGCCTACCACCTGCGCCATGCGTCGGAGTGGATGATCCGGCTGGGCGACGGCACCGAGGAGAGCCACCGCCGGGCGCAGGCGGCGCTCGACCAGCTTTGGCCCTATATCGGCGAGATGTTCGAAGCCGGTGGCGAGGCGGACCTGATCGCGGAGGGCATCGCCGCCGACCCGGCCGTCCTGCGCCCCGGCTTCGCCGCGACCGTGGCCAGCGTGCTGGACCAGGCCACGCTGCGCCGCCCGGCGGGCGCCTGGGCGCAACGCGGCGGACGCCAGGGCCGCCACTCCGAGCATCTCGGTTTCCTGCTCGCCGAGATGCAGCATCTGCAGCGCAGCCACCCCGGCGCGAAATGGTAGCCGGGCTGCGCGACCGAGCCTGGGCCGCGGCCGCAGAGGTCACGGACCCCGAGGTTCCCGTGCTGACCATCGCCGACCTCGGCGTGCTGCGCGACGTGACCGAGGGGCCGGACGGGGTGGAGGTGCTGATCACGCCGACCTACTCCGGCTGCGCCGCCATGGGCACCATCGCCATCGAGGTCGAGCTGGCGCTGGCCCGCGCCGGCATCCCCGGGCGCGTCCGCACCGTGCTGGCGCCGGCCTGGACCACGGACTGGATGAGCGCGGAGGGGCGGCGCAAGCTGCTGGAGTACGGCATCGCGCCGCCGGTCGCGGGCAGCGGTCGCCGGGCGCTGTTCGGCACGGAGCAGGTCGCCTGTCCGCGCTGCGGATCGGGCGAGACGGAGGTGGTGGCGGAGTTCGGCTCGACCTCCTGCAAGGCGCTCTGGCGTTGCCGGGCCTGCCGGGAGCCGTTCGACTACTTCAAATGTCATTGACCCGCTTCGCGGCGCTGCGGGTCGCCGACCTGCGCCAGGAAACCGCGGACACGGTCAGCATTACGCTGGACGTGCCGGAGGGTCAGCGGTCCCGCTTCGCCTTCCAGCCCGGCCAATACCTGACCCTCCGCACCCGGCTGGACGGCGAGGAGCTGCGGCGGTCGTACTCCATCTGCTCGGGCCTGGACGACGGCGAGTTGCGGGTGGCGATCAAGCGGGTAGAGGACGGCCGCTTCTCCGCCTGGGCGCATGGCGCGCTGCGGCCCGGCACCGTGCTCGACGTGATGCCGCCGCAGGGCCGCTTCGGCGTGGCGCCCATGTCCGACGCCGCCCGGACCTTGCTGGGCGTCGCGGCCGGGTCGGGCATCACGCCGGTCCTGTCCATCCTGAAATCCGTGCTGGCGCGGGAGCCAGGCAGCCGCTTCATCCTGCTGTATGGCAGCCGCGCCACCGGCCAGATCATCTTCCGCGAGCAGCTTGAGGAGCTGAAGGACCGCTTCATGGGCCGCCTTTCGGTGGTCCACGTGCTGTCGCGGGAACAGCAGGACGTGCCCGTGCTGAACGGGCGGCTCGATGGGGAGAAGGTGCGCCGCCTGCTCGGCGCCCTGGCCGCCATCCCGGCCATCGACCATGCCTTCCTGTGCGGACCCGACAGCATGATCGACGAGGTGCAGGCGGCGCTCCTCGGTGCCGGCCTGGCGCCCGGCCGCATCCACAGCGAGCGGTTCGGCCCCGTCCCGTCCGGCCCCCGCCTCCAGAAGCCTCCGCCGTCCACCGACATGCCCCATGCGGTCGCCACCATCATCGCAGATGGCGTCAGCACCGCGGTGCCGATGAACGCCGGGGAGACGGTGCTGGACGCGGCGCTGCGGGCCGGGCTGGACCTGCCGTACTCCTGCCGCGGCGGGATGTGCAGCACCTGCCGGGCGCGGGTGTCCGACGGCACAGTCCGGATGGACGTGAACTACGGGCTGGAACCGTGGGAAACGGCAGCCGGCTACGTGCTGACCTGCCAGGCCCGCCCGGAAACCAGCCGGCTCACCGTGGACTACGACCACGTGTAGCTAATCGTCCGGCCCGGCCCCGATGCGCGTCACCGACCCGTAGGCGATGCTGGCCTGGATCGCCTCCAGGATCGGCACCCTGAGCGCCACGTGCAGCAGGCAGCGGATCGGCCCGGCGTGCGTCACCAGCAGCGTGGTGTCGGCCGAACTCGCGATGCCGGTCCAGGCGCGGCGGACGCGCCGCAGCACGTCGGCGACCGCCTCGCCGCCGCCGGGCTGGTAGCGCAGCGGGTCGGCGGCCCAGGCGTCGATCTCGGCGCGCGGGATGGCGGACCAGGCTTGGCCCTCCCAGGCGCCGAAATCCATCTCCGCCAGGCGGTCGTCCGTGCGCAGCGGGGGGGGCGGCCGGGGCGGGCCCAGGCCGGACCGAGGGTGTCATCAACGCCCGCC
>CAXTTB010000175.1:0-7279 GCA_964246905.1 uncultured Acetobacteraceae bacterium
GCGCCGGGCTTGGCGGGCCGGGGCGGACGCGGTGTTCCTGTCTCCCGCGCTGCCGACGCGGAGCCACCCCGGCGCCCCGGCGCTCGGCATGGTGCGCTGGACGGCGCTGTCGGGCCGCAACAGGCGGGTTGCGGTCCTGGCGCTGGGCGGCGTGGACGGGAAGCACGTGCGCCGCCTGCCGCGCTGGTGCGGCGGCGCGGGGGCGATCGGGGCGCTGCTGCCGGACGCGGAAACTGGGCCGGCACCAAGGCCAGCGGACGTGCAGGGCGCATAAGCGAAGCGCCATGCGCCATGGGGCGGTGCGAAACCGGGCGGTGCGGACAGAAGGCGGATGGCGCTCCGCTGATCCGCCCTATGATCCCGGCTGCTGCCGGATAGGGCGACAGCCGGGCGGCAACAAGGAATGTGTCCCTGCGGTCACAGTGTTTCGCGATTGCCATAAGTGGTTCATCCCGGGAATTGCGGCAATCGGCCAGCCCGGCAATAGTGTGAATGGGTCTGGTTGCACTCGCCCTTGGCACGCTATGCTGGCCAGGAAGCGGATGCCGGGTGGGGCCGTGAACGTCTGCCGGGTGATCGGCGAATTAGGGAGAAGTTGAATGCGTAAGCTCCTGCTGGCCACCGTGGCCGCACTGGGCGCCTCGATGGGAGCGGCCGCCGTGGCGGACGCCCAAACCGCCAGCCCGGAGCCGGGCACCGTGACGGTCCGCCTGAACGGCCGGTTCCGGTTCTATGCCGGCGTCGTGTCTGACCGCGACGCGAACAACAACGCGGCGGGCAGCACAGGCGTTGGCGCTGGAACAGTGAATGCCCAGGGCCAGGGCACGCTCACCGGGACCAACAAGCAGGCCAGCTACATATTCGGCGACTACGCACGCTTGTATCCGGGTTTCGACGGCGTCGCCGCGAACGGCCTGAAATACGGTGCCAGCCTTGAAATCCGGCAGGATCAGGCATCTGGCGCCGGCGGCGGCGTGTATGGCAGCATCTCGCAGCAGGACCGGGCGCGCTCTGGCCTGTATTTCCGCCGCGAGTGGGGCTACATCGGCACCGACCTTCTCGGCACCATCCGCCTCGGCTCGACCGACCAGCCGAGCAGCTTGTACATCACCGGCACGTTCGAAAACTTCAACGACGGCGGCTTCGACGGTGACGCCCCCGGCCTTGCAGCGGGCAACACCATGCTTCCGTTCCCGTTCTCCGACGGCCAGGGCAACTACTACACCACGACCAAGGCGATCTACCTGTCGCCTCAGCTCTACGGTTTCGACTTCGGCGTGTCGTTCGAGCCGAACACCGGCAACGTGGCCAACGGCGATTTCTGCAACAACGCCACCTCGCTCGGCAACAACTTCGTGAACTCGGCCGGGTCCTTCACCGCAGCGACTGGCGCAAACACCCAGGGCGTGGCCGGCCCGGGCTGCGACCGCCTGTCGTCCTCGCCGTCCAACGCCGAGAGCGCCCGCCGCAAGAACACGGTGGATGCGTTGCTGCGCTACCGCGGCACGTTCGGCGCCTTCGGCATCGCGGCCACCGGCGCCTTCATCGGCGGCGGCCACGTACTCGACAACTCCGGCGCGGCGTTCACCAACAACCCGTTGGCCGCCGGCGGTGCGCGGGCGAACTATGACGGGCTGAGCGTCGGCGACTTCGGCCTCGCCGTGACTTATGGCGGGTTGAGCGTCGGCGGCCACTACACCTATGGCCGTTTCAATGAGACCATGGGCACGTTGGTGCCGAAGGGCTTGCAGAACAGCCAGGCGGGAATTGTTGGCGCCTCCTACACGGTCGGCCCGCTCATCTTCGGGGCATCCTACCTGAATATCCGCAGCCCGGGCGACGTCGGCAACGCCTACTTCGGCCGGCAGCGCAACGAGTGGGGCGTTGCGGGCGGCGCCACCTACTCGCTGGCGCCGGGCCTGTCGCTGTTCGCGTCCTACCTCTACAGCGAGCGGCAGCAGGGCGGCTACAACTTCATCACCGGCCAGGGCGTCACCGCCGCGAACCCGCGCGGCAACCCATTCAGCAACAAGATCACTGGCCAGGTCTTCGCGGTCGGCACCGGCTTTAGCTGGTAATCGACCACAGGCGGCTTGGAGGGGCGGTGGGCAACCACCGCCCCTTTTTTCGTTCCGGGGCGCGTGGGCACGTGCGGCCCGGCTTGGCGCTGCGGCGGCGCCGGGCTATGACGCTGCGTGGCGCGGCTTGCGCCGTTTCCGGATAGGTCCCTCATGTCGCAGCGCACGGTTTCCACGGCTTTGGCTTTGATCGCGGTCCTGGCGCTGGCCGGTTGCGGCGCGAAGGTGCGCCCGGTGGGAGACGACGAGTACACGGACTACCGCACCAAGGGCGGCGAGCAGGGCAAGCTGTTCGGCGACCAGGGCCTCGCCATCGGCATCGGCAAGGGGGCGTCCGCCTCCGCCCAGGCGCAGGAGGGCGGGGCGCTCGGCGTCAACGCCTACCTGTGGCGCGGCGCGCTGGACACGCTGTCGTTCATGCCGCTGGCCTCCGCGGACCCGTTCGGCGGCGTCATCATCACCGACTGGTACCAGCCGCCGACCAGCGGCGCGGAGCGGTTCAAGGCGACCGCCTACATCCTCGGGCGCCAGCTCCGCGCGGACGGCGTGAAGGTGACGATCTTCCGGCAGGTGGCGCAGGGCGGCCAATGGGTCGATCAGCCGGTCAGCGCCGTGACCACGAGCGAGATCGAGAACAAGGTGCTGGCCCGGGCGCGGGAGCTGCGGTCGCAGGTGGCCGGGTCCTGACAGGCCGCATGGCGCTTGTTGCTCGTAGGGCGTATAAGCGAAGCGTCATACGCCGATGCGCTGCGTGGCGGCGGAAGGCGCTGACGCTTTTCCGCCCTACGCGAAATAGGCTATGCCTCCCATGAATGACGTTCCAGCGACGGACACCGGGCCGGCTTACGACTTCCGCGCCGCCGAGCCGCGCTGGCAGCAGGCGTGGAACTCGGCTGGGTGCTTCCGCGTGGCGGACGTGCCGACGGACGGGAAGCCCAAGTACTACGTGCTGGAGATGTTCCCGTATCCCAGCGGGAAGATCCACATGGGCCATGTCCGCAACTACGCGCTGGGCGACGTGGTGGCCCGCTACAAGCGCGCCCGGGGCTACGCCGTGCTGCACCCGATGGGCTGGGACGCCTTCGGCCTGCCGGCGGAGAACGCGGCGCGGGAGCGCGGCGTGCACCCGGCGGAATGGACCCGCGCCAACATCGCGGCGATGCGGACCGAATTGCAGCGCATGGGCCTGGCCATCGACTGGACCCGCGAGTTCGCGACCTGCGAGCCGGAGTACTACGGGCACCAGCAGAAGCTGTTCCTGGACTTCCTGCAGGCCGGGCTGGTGGAGCGCAGGGAAAGCTGGGTCAACTGGGACCCGGTGGACGGCACCGTGCTGGCGAACGAGCAGGTCATCGACGGGCGCGGCTGGCGGTCGGGCGCCACCGTGGAGAAGCGGCAGCTTTCCCAGTGGTTCTTCCGCATCACCCAGTACGCGCCGGAACTGCTGACCGCGCTCGGCGGGCTGGACCGCTGGCCGGAGCGGGTGCGGACCATGCAGGCCCGCTGGATCGGGCGCAGCGAGGGCGCGCGGGTGCGCTTCCCGCTGGCAGAGCCGGTGGAAGGTGTGTCAGAAGTCGAGGTGTTCACCACCCGCCCGGACACGCTGTTCGGCATGTCGTTCATCGCATTGGCGCCGGAGCACCCGGTCTCGGCGGCGGCGGCGGCGCGCAACCCGGCGGCGGCGGCCTTCGTGGCGCAGTGCCGCAGCATGGGCACCAGCGAGGCGGTGATCGAGTCGGCGGAGAAGCAGGGCTTCGACACCGGGCTGCGCGTCGGGCATCCCTTGATGCCGGGGCAGACCTTCCCGGTGTGGATCGCGAACTTCGTGCTGATGGAGTACGGCACGGGCGCGATCTTCGGCTGCCCGGCGGGCGACCAGCGGGACCTCGACTTTGCCCGCAAGTACGGCCTGGCGACCCCGGCCGTCGTGCTGCCGCCGGGCGAGGCGGCGGCGGGCTTCGCCGTGGGCGCCGCCGCGTATGACGGGCCTGGGACGATGATCCACTCGGGGTTCCTGGACGGCATGGACACCGACACGGCCCGGCGCGCGGCCATCGAGGCGCTGGAGCGCGAGGGCGCCGGGACCGGCGTGGTGAACTGGCGGCTGCGGGACTGGGGCGTGAGCCGCCAGCGGTACTGGGGCTGCCCGATCCCGGTGATCCATTGCGGCGCCTGCGGCGTGGTGCCGGTGCCGGACGCCGACCTGCCGGTGCGGCTGCCGGAGGACGTGCGCTTCGACCGCCCGGGCAACCCGCTCGACCACCACCCGACCTGGAAGCACGTGGCCTGCCCGCGCTGCGGCGCCCCCGCCACGCGGGAAACCGACACCTGCGACACTTTCGTGGACAGTTCCTGGTACTTCGCCCGCTTCTGCAGCCCCTCTGCCGCCGTGCCGGTGGTGCGGGCGGCGGCGGACCATTGGCTGCCGGTGGACCAGTACATCGGCGGGATCGAGCACGCGATCCTGCACCTGCTGTACTCGCGCTTCTTCGTGCGGGCGATGCAGGCGACGGGGCATGTCGGGCTGGCCGAGCCGTTCGCCGGGCTGTTCACCCAGGGGATGGTGACGCACGAAAGCTACAAGGGCGCCGACGGGCGCTGGCTGTATCCGGAGGAGGTGGAGCGGCAGCCGGACGGCACCGCCCAACACGCCGAGACGCGGGAGCCGGTGACGGTGGGACGGATCGAGGCGATGTCGAAGTCGAAGCGCAACACCGTCGATCCCGCGGCCATCATCGCCCGCTTCGGCGCAGACACCGCACGCTGGTTCGTGCTGTCGGACAACCCGCCGGAGCGGGACATCGAGTGGACGGAGAACGGGGTCGCCGGCGCTTCGCGCTTCATCCAGCGGGCGCACCGCCTGGCGGCGGGCGTCGCGCGGGTGCCGTGCCCGGCGGCGATGCCGGACAAAATGGGGCCGGCGGCCATGGCGCTGCGCCGCGCCACCCACCGTACGGTCGCGGCGGTGACGGAGGCGCTGGAGACCTTCGCCTTCAACCTCGCGGTCGCGCGGCTGTACGAGTTGGCGTCGGCGCTGGGCGAGGCGGAGCGCGTGGGCGCGGAGGACGGCCTGGATTGGGCGCGGCATGAGGCCGCCTCCGCCATGGCCCGGCTGCTGGCACCCATGGCGCCGCATCTGGCAGAGGAGATGGGGCAGATGCTCGACCCCGGGCACGCGGCGTTGGTGTGCGACCTGCCCTGGCCGGAGGCGGACCCGGACCTCCTGGCGGTGGAGACGGTGACGGTCGCGGTGCAGGTGATGGGCAAGCTGCGCGCGACGGTGGCGCTGCCGCCGGGCGCGGACGCGGCGGCGGCGTTCGCGGCGGCGGAGGCGGACCCGAACGTGCAGCGCGCGCTGGACGGGCGCCGGGTGGTGAAGCGCATCCACGTGCCGGACCGGATCGTGAACTTCGTCGTGGCGGGTTAAGCAAGCTCATGCAAGGTGGGACACGCACGCCCAGGATCGTAGGGCGGATCAGCGGAGCGCCATCCGCCTTCCGTCCGCACCGCCAGGTGGCGCATGGCGCTCCGCTTATGCGCCCTACACGTCCGGACTGGTTCTAGGGAAATGCCGGACGCGAGGCTCATGGCCCGGCGAACCGTGCTGCTGGGCGGCGGGGCGGCGCTGGCCGGGTGCGGGTTCCGCCCGCTGTACATGCCGCTGGCCTCCGGGGCGCCCGGCCCGGCCGCGGCGGAGATGGCGGCGATCTACGTCCCCGTCGCCTCCGAGCGGCCCGGCCAGTTGCTGCGGCAGGAGCTGCAGCAGCGGCTCGAAGGGAGCGGGACCGGGACCGCCAAGCGGTACGAGCTGGTGGCCTCCATCGCGGTCAACGCCGAGGCCATCGCGATCCAGCGCGACAGCTCCTCCTCCCGCATCCGCCTGACCGGGACGGCGCCGTGGGTGCTGCGGGTGCTGTCGCTCGAGCACCCCGTGCTGGCCGTGGGCACCAGCCGGATTCTGGACGGCTACAACATCCTGGACCAGGAGTACTTCGCGGCCGACCTGGAGAGCGAGGTGGTGATCCGCCGGGTCGCGGCGTCGCTGGCGGACCAGATCACCACGCAGGTCGGGGCGTTCTTCCTGGAGCGGGCCAAAGCGGCGTGAAGCTGGACGCCCGGCGGACCGCGGCCTTCCTGCGCGACCCCGGCGCTACGCGCGTCGTGCTGCTGCACGGGGAGGACGAAGGGACGGTGCGCCACCGCGCCGACCTGCTGACGCAGGCGGTGGTCGGCGTGCGCGACGACCCGTTCCGCGTCGCCTGGCTGTCGCGGGAGGACCATGCACGGCTGCTGGAGGAGGCGACGGCGATCTCCATGATGGGCGGGCGCCGGGTGATCCGGGTGCGCGAGGCCGGGGACGGGCTGACGGGTGCCGTGAAGCAGGTGGCCGAAACTGCCGGGGACAGCCTGACGGTGCTGGAGGCGGGCGCGCTGCCGGGCCGGTCCAAGCTGCGGATGCTGATCGAGGCGGCGGCGAACGGCGCGTGCATCGCCTGCTACCCGGAGGAGGGCCGCGCGCTGCAGGACGCCATCGAGGGCGGGCTGAGTGCCGCCGGCGTGCGGCTGGACGCGGAGGCGCTGCGCTGGCTCACGGACCACGTGGGCAGCGACCGCGGATCGACGCGGGGCGAGGTGGAGAAGCTGGTCCTGTATGCCGGTGCCGACCGGCGGCTGGATCTTGAGGCCGTGCGGGCCTGCGTGGGCGACCTCGCCGCGGCGTCGTTCGACGATGCCATCTATGCGGCGCTGGCGGGGGATGTGGCGGCGGCGGACACGGCGGCGGAGCGCACGCTGGCGGAGGGCATGGCGCCCGTGGCGTTCACCCGGGGCGTGCTGGCGCAGCTCGGCAAGCTGCACGTGGCGCGGGGGCACATGGCGGCCGGGCTCTCGGCGGCGGACGCGGTGCGGGCGCTGCGTCCGCCGGTGTTCTTCAAGCGGGTGCAGGCGTTCACGGAGGCGCTGGGCCTCTGGGGTCCGCGCCGGCTGGTGCAGGCGATGGAGGAGGTGCGCCGGGTCGAGCTGGCGTGCAAGCAGACCGGCGCGTTGGACGGGCTGCTGGTGCGGCGGATGCTGCTGGGCCTGGCGCGGCAGGGGGAGGCGGCGCGGGGCCGGCGTGAGCGCCCGTAGGGCGGGAAGGCGAAGCGCCTTCCGCCGCCACGCCGCGCCGCACGTCCGCGTATGGCGCTTCGCGTATACGCCCT
>CAXTTB010000176.1:0-7258 GCA_964246905.1 uncultured Acetobacteraceae bacterium
TGGTCATTCGCGCGCCGCCGGGCCGCGCTGGGCGTCGCCGCTGCTGCGCCGCATCCTGCTGGTCAACGCCTTGCCGCTCGCCCTGCTGGTGGCGGCGCTGCTCTACCTCGACCAGTACCAGAACGGGCTGCTGGAGGCGGAGGTGCAGGCGCTGCGGGAGCAGGCGCGCATCTACGCAGGCGCCCTGGGCGAGAGCGCGGTGCGCGAGCAGAGTCCGGAGACGCCCACGATCCAGCCCGACCTGGCCCGCCCGCTGCTCCGGCGGCTGACGGAGCCGACGCCCAACGCCCAGGCCCGGCTCTACGCGCCGGACGGTCAGCTCATCGCGGACAGCCGGGTGCGGGAAGGCGCCGGCGACGCAGTGGTGACGGAGCCGCTGCCGCCGGCCGCCGTGCGCAGCCGGGCGCTCGGCACCATCGGCGCCGTGTACGACCGGCTGATGTCCTGGCTGCCGCACAAGGCGCAGGGGCCGTACGTCGAGGTCAGCCCGAACGCCGCCGGCATCGACTGGCAGCCCAACGTCAAGGAGGAGCTGCGGATGACCGGCTCCAACTCGGGGCGCGAGATGCCACCATATATCCGGCGCACGGAGGACGACCGGCTGCTGGTGACGGTGGCGGAGCCGGTGCTGCGGAACCGCAGCGCGGTCGGCATCGTGCTGCTGACGCGAGAGGCGCGGGAGGTGGACGACAGCCTGCTGACGGTGCGGATGAGCATCCTCGGGCTGTTCGCCCTGGCGCTGGTGCTGACGGTGGCGCTGTCCTGGTACTTGTCGCTGACCATCGCGCGCCCGATCCTGCGCCTGGCCGACGCCGCGCACGAGATGCGGGAGGGCCGCGGGCGCTCCGGCACCGTCCCCTCCGTCCTGCTGCACCGCACGGACGAGGTGGGGCAGTTGGCCCATGCCCTGACGGAGAGCGCGGTCGCGCTATGGGGCCGCATGGACGCGACCGAGCGGTTCGCCGCCGACGTGGCGCACGAGATCAAGAACCCGCTCAGCTCCATCCGCAGCGCCATCGAGACGCTGCGCCGCATCGACAACCCGGACCAGCAGAGGCGCCTGTTGTCCATCATCTCGGAGGACGTGGTGCGCCTGGACCGCCTGATCACCGACATCAGCGACGCGAGCCGGGTCGATGCCGAGCTGTCGCGCACCAAGACGGAGCCGGTCGATGTCGGCTCGATCCTGGCGACGCTGGCCGAGATCCACGACGCGACGCGCGGGGACGACGACCCGGTGGTCGTGCTCGACGTGCCCGGCACGCCGCTCCTGGTGCAGGCGGTGGAGGGCCACCTGGTCCAGGTGCTGCGGAACCTGATCGGCAACGCCCGCAGCTTCTCCCCGGCGAACGGCAGGATCTGCCTGCAGGCGCAGGCCACCGGCGCCATCGTCGAGATCAGCGTGTCCGACGAGGGCCCGGGCATCCCGGGCGCCAAGCTGGAGCACGTCTTCGACCGCTTCTACTCGGAGCGCCCGGCGGGCGAGCAGTTCGGCCAGCATTCCGGCCTGGGCCTGTCGATCAGCCGGCAGATCGTGGAGGCGCTCAAGGGCCGCATCGCCGCGGAGAACCGGGTGGACGACGCGGGCCGCGTGCTGGGCGCGCGGTTCATCGTGCGGCTCCCGCACGTCTGACGGGTTTGTACGGCTCCCGCATATCCGACCGACAGCTTCATGTGTCGTCCCGATCACCGGAAGTCCTGACCTGTTGAGGCCTGTCGCGCTCGTAGGGCGGGAAAGCGTCAGCGCCTCCCGCCAACGGCCAGGACCGCCCTGTGGCGGATGGCGCTGCGCTGATCCGCCCTACTCCGCTTCTTCGGGTGCAGCGGAGTTCGCGGCCTCCTCCCCGCACCCGCATCACAAGACGCTTCCCTTCCGGCCCAATTCGGGCCACACAGCCCCCGTGATGCAGATTCACGGAAGCTGCGCCGCCCGCGACGGCCATGGCGTGCTGCTCTTGGGGCCGCCGGGCGCTGGGAAGTCTGACCTTTTGCTGCGTTTGTTCGATCATGGGTTCGCGCTCGTCGCGGATGACCAGGTCTGCATCGGGGACGGCCTGGCCTGGGCGCCGGCGTCCCTGGCGGGCCTTCTGGAGGTGCGTGGCCTTGGCATCATGCGGCGGCCCTTCGTGACGCAGGCGCGGCTGGCGCTCGCAGTCCAACTGGCGAGGCCGGAGCGGCTGCCGATGCCTGCCCGGCATGGGCAGACGGCGGTGCCGCTCGTGTCCATCGACCCGGACGGATGCTCGGCGCCGCTCCGGGTCGCCCTGGCGCTGGACTGCGCCCTCGGGCGCGCGTCCCAGGTCGCCGGGGCGTTTGCGTGACGGTGCTGCGCGTCGTGCTGGTGAGCGGCCTGTCGGGCGCCGGCAAGGCCTCCATCCTGCGCGCGCTGGAGGACCTCGGCTACGAGGCGGTGGACAACCCGCCGCTGACCATGGTCCCCGACCTCGTGGTCCGCAGCGAGCGCCCGCTGGCCATCGGGCTGGACGCGCGCAGCCGGGGCTTCGACCCCGACCTGGTGCTTTCGACGCTTGCGACGCTGTGCCGGAACCCCAAGCTGCGGCCAGAGCTGGTGTATGCCTGGGCGGACGACACGGTGCTGCTCCGCCGCTTCACCGAGACCCGGCGGCGGCATCCGCTGTCCCCAGGAGGCCGCGTGCTCGACGGGATCGCCGAGGAGGCCGGGCTGACCCGGCCGCTCCGCGAGCAGGCCGACCTGGTGATCGACACCTCCGACCTTCCCTTGGCCGAACTCCGCAAGCTGATCGAGGCCCGCTTCCGTCCCGACCTGCCGAGCGGCGTGCAGCAACCGGGGATGGCGGTGTCGCTCATCTCCTTCGCGTTTCCGGCAGGGCTGCCCCGCGAGGCGGACATGGTGTTCGATGCACGTTTCCTCCGCAACCCGCACTACGACCCCGTGCTGCGCCCGCGGACGGGCTTGGATGCGGGCGTGGCGTCCTATATCGAGGACGACCCGGACTTCGCGGCGTTCATGGACCGCACGAAGTCCTTGCTCACCCTGGTTTTGCCGCGTTTCGTGCAAGAGGGTAAGAAATATGCCACAATCGCGGTCGGATGCACCGGCGGGCGGCACAGGTCCGTGCATATCGTGGATCTCTTGGCCCGCGGCTTGCCTGCGCCATCTGGCAAAGGGGCCGGGCAGAAGGAGTGGCGCGTGACCGTGAGACATCGTGAGCTGGAGCGGGAAGGCTTGGCGACGGTCCAGCACGCGGATGGCGGCAGCTCTCCGGACGGCCCCGGTCTTCCGGCGCCGCATCCGATCAGGAAGGTATAGAACAACGCGATGATCGGCCTTGTGCTGGTGACTCACGGGCGCCTCGCCGACGAGCTTCGTCTGGCGATGGAGCATGTCGTGGGCACCCAACGGAACGTCGCCACGGTGTGCATCGGCCCCGACGACGACATGGAGGGATGCCGCTCCAGCATCCGCCAGAGCATCGCGCAGGTGGACACCGGGGACGGCGTGGTGCTGCTCACCGACATGTATGGCGGGACGCCGAGCAACCTCGCGATCTCCATGATGTGCCGCGACGGGGTGGAGGTGATCTCGGGCGTCAACCTGCCCATGCTGGTGAAACTGGCGAAGGTGCGGTCGAGCCAGACGCTCGGCGAGTGCGTCGATTGCGCGCAGGCGGCCGGGCGCAAGTACATCGCCGCCGCGTCCCACGTCCTGCAGTCATGCAAGAAGCCGAACACCTGCGGCGGCTAGGCCGGTGAGCGACCCGCCGCCGCCCAGCAGCCCCACGCTGGTCACGCGCACCGTGACCATCTCCAACACCCGCGGCCTCCACGCCCGGGCCGCCGCGAAGTTCGTGACCCTGGCCGAGCGGTACGGCGCGTCCGTCGATGTGCTGCGCGACGGGCAGGCCGTCTCGGCGCGCTCCATCATGGGCCTGATGATGCTGGGCGCCGGCAAGGGGGCGGAGATCGAGCTGCAAGGGGACGGCTGGGACGCCAAGGAGGCGGTGGACGCCCTGGCGGCCCTGGTGGAAGCCGGGTTCCATGAGCAGGACTGACGGCGGCCTCCCGCCTTCGCATCCCGAATGCGGCGGCTTGCCGTCGGAACGCCGCCTGGTCGGCATCGCCGCCTGCGCGGGCGTGGCCATCGGCCCGGTGTTCCGCACCACGGAAGCGCCGCCCCAAGTCACCCGGCACAAGATCCACGCTTCCGACATCGAGGCGGAGGGCGCCCGGCTGGACGCGGCGGTACTGCGGTCGCGCAAGCAGTTGGCCAAGCTCCGCAGCCGCCTCGCCGTCCTGCCGGAGGAGAGCCAGGGCGAGATCGCGCCGCTGCTCGACGCCTACATCCAGATGCTCGGCCCGTCCCGGCTGCTCCGCGGCGTGCGGACGCGGATCGGGGACCGGCTCGTGTCCGCGGAGACGGCGGTCATGGAGGAGGCGAACGCCATTGCCGCCGCCCTTGCCGCGGCGTCGGAGGAGGGGCACGCGGCGCGGCAGGCGGAGGAGGTGCGGGAGATCGGGCGCCGGCTGGTCCGCAACCTGACCCGCGCGCCGTTCCGCTCCTTCGCCGGCGCCGTCCAGGGCGCCGTGCTGGTCGCCGAGAGCCTGCGCCCTGCCGACGCCGCGCTGATCGACCCGGCGCGCATCGCCGGCGTCGCGACGGAGGAGGGCGGGACGGACGGGCATACCTCCATCCTGCTGCGCGCGCTCGGCATCCCCTCCGTGCTCGGGGTGCCGGGCCTGCTGTCCGGCCTGCACGCCGGGGCGACGGCGGTGGTGGACGGGGTGCTGGGCACCGTGATCCTGAACCCGGACGGCGCGACCCTGTCCAACGCGCGCCGGGCGGTGGCGGGCTTCGCGCGGGAGCGGCAGCGGCTGAGCCGCCTGCGCCGCCTGCCCTGCGTCACCCTGGACGGCGAGGCCGTGAGCCTGCAGGCGAACCTGGAGCTGCCGGTCGAGCTTCCCATGGTCGCGCAGTCCGGCGCCCACGGCATCGGCCTGCTGCGGAGCGAGTTCCTGTTCATGAACCGCGACACGGTGCCGACGGAGGACGAGCAGGCCCGGACCTACCGCAGCATCGTCGAGACGATGGCCGGCGACACCGTGACCATCCGGGTCCTGGACTGGGGCGGGGAGAAGGAGATCGAGGCCCTCGTCACCGCGGGCGTGGTGCCGGACCTGGCCGACAGCAACCCGGCGCTCGGCCTGCGGGGCATCCGGCTCCTGCTCCGGCAGCCGGCGCTGTTCGAGACGCAACTGGCCGCCATCCTGCGCGCCGGGCTTGCCGGGCCGGTCCGCGTGCTGCTGCCCATGGTGACGAACGTGTCCGAGGTCCGGACGGCGAAAGTGATCTACCGGCGCGTGGCGGAGCGCCTGCGGGAGCGCGGGACCGCCCTGCCCGCCGCCCTGCCGCCGCTCGGGATCATGGTGGAGACGCCCGGCGCCGCCCTGTGCGCCGACGTGCTGGCGGCAGAGGCCGAGTTCTTCGCCATCGGCACCAACGACCTCTGCATGTACGCCCTCGCCGTGGACCGCGGCGGGATGGAGGTCGCGGAGCTGTACGACCCGCTGCACCCCGGCGTGCTGCGGCTGATCCAGATGACGGTCTCGGGGGCGGCGTCGCGCCGGATTCCCGTGTCGGTCTGCGGGGAGATGGCCGCCAACCCCGAGATGACGCCGCTGCTGCTGGGCCTCGGGGTGCGGAGCTTCAGCACCAACGCCTCCGCGGTGCCGCGGGTGAAGCAGGCGGTCCGGGGCACGACGATCGGCAACTGCGAGCGGCTGACCGCGCACGTCATGCGGCAGTCGGACTCCGGGCCGATCCGGGACGCGCTCGCGACCTTCGGGCGTTCGCCGGCGTTTTGACGCGACGCGGCTGGTTTCGGGCCGTGCGCGTTCACGCCAGCTTGACGGGCACGCAATTTATGGAACAAATGATGAACAGCGTGCTAACAAGGATGCTGCGGGACCACGGAAGGGAACAGGGGCCAACGCATGATCCTCCGACTGCTCATCGGCCGCACCGGCCGCCCCGACGTCCGCCTGGAACGCTGCAAGATGCTCGCCAGCGGCACGCAGCTCGTGGCGATCGGCGTCTTCGCCGCCGCCATCGTCGCGCCCTCCTTCAACCCGTCCCTGCACCCCACCACCGCGACCGTCGGCATCGGCGGGCTGCTCGCCGCGCTGATCGAGCTATTGGCGCTTCGCATCATGGGGTATATCTCTCCGCCAGGGACCGGAGGAGAGGATGATGCTTGAGATGTTCGAGCGCCTGGTGATCGCCGGGATACCGTTCGTCACCGTGGTCTGGCTCGGCCTTTACATCGAGCAGCGATGGATCGGGTTGCCCCGGCGGAAGTAAGCCCCGCCGCAAGTCAACCTCGCCGGCTGGCCCGGGCGGGCCAGGACTGAGAGCCGCTGTGAGTTTCCGCACAGACGCGAGCGCCTCCCCCGCGGCATCCATGGGACGCCATTGGGGGACACCTTATGCGACTGATGCTGACAAAAGGCTTGCTGCTTCCCGCGTCCTCGCTGCACTGCCTGCAGGCGGCCGGCTTCGGGGTGGACTGCTTCGACGACCCGGACGACGCCACGGAGGCGCTGCTCATCGCGGCCTACGACCTGGCGCTGCTGGAGTGCGGCGCGTCCTTCGACTGGTCGGCCTGGCTCAAGCGGTTCGGCAAGCCGGCGAACACCTCCTACATCATGCTGACGGCCCGGAACGAGGAGCAGCGGCTCAAGGCCTTCGAGGCCGGGGCGGACGACTGCCTGGGGCACGGCCTCAGCGGGCGGGAGCTGGTGGCGCGGGTCCATGCGCTGCTGCGGCGCCCACGCACGCGCCTCGACCAGGTGCTGCAGACCGGCAATCTCTGGATGGACTGCACGAACCGGGAGGTCACGGTGGACGGCGGCCCGGTGGCGGTGCCGCCGCAGGAACTCCGGATCATGGAGCTGGTCATGCGCAGGCCCGGGCGGGTGGTGACGCGCAGCCTGCTGGAGAACGACCTGTACGGCGCGTGCATGCAGGTCGGGCCGAACTCCATCGAGGCGCGGATCAGTTGCCTGCGCCGCCGCCTCGCCGCGGCGGGAGCGGACGTCACCGTGCAGAACGTGCGGGGCGTCGGCTACAAGCTGGCGCAGGTCCCGCACCGGGGCCGGGCGACCGGGCGGCCGGAGGGCGTGGCGCTGTAGGCGGGGGAATCGCACTTGGGAGGAAGGGGGGGGGGGGGGGGGGGGGGGGGGCGGGGGGGGGGGGGGGGGCGGGCCCCGCGGCGGGGGG
>CAXTTB010000177.1:0-7256 GCA_964246905.1 uncultured Acetobacteraceae bacterium
GCGCAGGCCTGCGCCGCCAACACCCTGGCGGTCGCCATCCCATGCCACCGCGTGATCCGCTCCGACGGCGCGCTGTCAGGCTACCGCTGGGGCATCGACCGCAAGGCGGCGCTGCTAAGGCGCGAGGCCGGGGCGTAACGCCGGCGGCGCTCGTTTCAGCCGAAGCCGACGGCCGGTCAAACCCGGCCCGGCATCCGGTCCGCGCGCAGCGTGCCGCACGCCCGCGGCTCGAACTCCACGCGGCGGTCCAGCAGGTCGGACGCGTTGTCCTTGCCGGTGCCGACCAGCGGCTCCTTCGCGCCGCGTCCGCGCGCCTCCGTCCGCGTCCGCAGGGCCATGGCGCGCCGCACGATCTGCTCGCGCACGGACTGTGCCCGACGCTCCGACAGGATCTCGTTCGCGGCCGGCGTGCCGGTGGGGCTGCTGTGGCCGACCACCAGCAAGCAGGCCTTGCGGGCGGCGCTGTGCTGCGCGATCTGGCGCAGCCAGGCCGGGTACTGCCCGCTCACCGCCGGGTCCGGCCAGAACTGGGCGGAGGCCGGGCGGAACACGAACTTCACCCCGAGCTTGCCCTGCGCCAGCCCGGCGTCCACCATCCTGCCGAACGCCTCCTCGGCCTCCCGCGTCCGCCCGAGGGCCGCGTTGGACAGGTAGGCCCCGTTCCACACCCGCATCTGGTCGCCGCCCGGCAGTTGGCTGGCCTCCGTGTAGTAGGCCAGCGCCTCCGGGTAGCGCCCGGCCTCATAGGCGGCGGTCGCCTGGTTGACCACGGCGGAGGTGCCCATGCCGCTCAGGTAGGCCGGGTCCATCGTGTCTCCCGGCTTGCCGCCGCAGACCTTCAGGTAGGCTTTCATGCTGTTGTCCATCGCCCAGCCCGGGCTGTCCCGGAAGAACTTGGTCGGCGTCGTGTCCACGTCCACCGCGCGCACCCAGACTGTTTCCGAGGAGATGATCTTGTTCGTGCGGGTGTCCGAGAGCGAGGCCCAGATGCGGTAGGTCTTCGGCGCGCGGTCGAGGTCAGGCTTCTTCTCGCCCGGCCCCACCACCGGGGTCATGCAGCTCAGCACCATGACGGGCTGGCGCTCCAGCGGGTTCCCGGCAAGCGGAGCGGGTTGGAGGTTGGGGAAACGCTGACCCACCACGTCCACGATCCGGCGCTCCACGTCGCGCGTCACTGCGGAGTGCCTGACCGTCGTCTGGTCAACCGGCGGATCGACGATGAGCACGCGCTGCTCGGACGGGTCGAGGCGCGCGTGGGCGACCAGCGTGGTGGCGAGGTCGTTCATGGCGGCGTCGAACGGCTGCGCTTCCGTCGTCGGCTCGGACGCCAGGCGGTCGGCCACCTGCGGCTGCTGGGCGGTGCAGGCGGAGAGCAGGCCGGCGGCAAGCGCCGCCTTGGCCAGAAGCCAGCCTGGCTTACTTGATGCGGCAGCCGTCGCGTGGGGCGTCTTGGTCGGCATCGGGACGTTCCTTTCCTGATTTGGCTTGGAGCATGGTGTCGCGGCAGCGCCGTCCGTCCGCGGGGTGGGCCGGCAAGGACGCTGCGTCGGCTGCGTGGACGGCGGCCGTGGACGGGACAGGCCCGCCGCCCCATTCCACCGCCGCGATCAGCAGCACGGACGCCGCGGCCACGCCCAACCTGACCAGCGGCCCACCGCCGCCCCGGCAAAGGCCAGCCAGCGCGGACAGCAGCCCCGGCGCCGCGTCCTGCACGGGGCCAGGCAGTTGGAGCGTGCGGGTGATGCGCTGCCGCAGGTCGGCGAACTCATCCGGCGCCAGGACCGCAGCCAGGCCGGGCTGGCCGGCCAGCGCGACGCGCAGCCTCGGGCTGGACCGGCAGGCAAGCTGGATGAACCGCATGGCCGAGGGCAGCAGGTTGTGGGCCTCCGTGACCAGCAGGGCCACCCGGCCGTGGCCTTCGCCGGGTTCGGTCAGGGCCAGGAAACCGGCTTGGAGGTCGTCGTCCGTCAGGGCGTCCGGATCGGCGCGGGCCACGATCTGCGCGACGAGGTCCCGCACGCTCAACCCGCCCGACGCGGGGCCGTAAACGCGGACGCAGCAGAGGCCGTGGCTGGACAACTCGTTCTCCGCCTCGTCCAGCACCGCCGCCGTGCTGAGGCCAGGCCCGCACAGCAGGCTCACGCTCTCGTCCCCGCGCGCCATGGCACTCATCAGCCAGGCGGCGACCCGGGCTTGACTGAGGTAGAGCAGGGAACGCGGCGCACTCATTTGATGTATAACTGTCGCCATCTCGAATGGAAATGAGCTATGAGACAACCCTATGTGCCTGATGGTCGCAAGAGGGTCAGCTTGGACTAACGGGTTTGTTCCAAGGCTTGAGGATGACATCCGCGTGCACATTGTTCGAACATCGACAGATACGTCTTTTTGTTTGTCCTATTGTTTGAAACGTCATGCTTATGCGTAGATCGTGTACCTCGGAACCCTGGCGTTCAGGTGGTTACGGATCGCCACGGCCAAGATGTGCCTTGCGGGCCTTCGGCTAGGAAAAGCCAGCTTATGCCCGGCGTCCGGGCAGCCCGTGGCGCCAAGCGTTCTATTGACGGCGGGCGGCGCGGGAGCAAACTGCGGCGCAGGCGGCCCCGGCCCTCCCTTGGCCGCTCCCCTTCCCGCTCAACCGTGAAAGCGCCCCATGTCCCTGACCGCCAACAACCGCACCGCCGACCATCCCATCGACCCGGTGTTCCTCGAGCGATGGTCGCCCCGCGCCTATGACGGCCAGCCGGTGCCGCGCGAGGACCTGATGACCATGCTGGAGGCCGCCCGCTGGGCGCCGTCCTCCTACAACTCGCAGCCGTGGCGGTTCCTGTACGCCATCAAGGACGGGCCGCATTGGGAGCAGTTCCTGGGCTTCCTGGTCGAGGGCAACCGCAATTGGTGCAAGGACGCCGGCGCGCTGCTGGTGCTGCTGTCCAAATCGACCATGGCCGTGCCGGGCAAGGAGGGCGAGGTGCCGTCCCACAGCCACAGCCACGACGCGGGCGCCGGCTGGGCCTACTTCGCGCTGCAGGCGACGCGCATGGGATACCAGGCGCACGGCATGGTCGGCTTCGACATGGACCGCGCCTTCGCCGAGCTTGGCGTGCCCATCGGCTACCGGGTCGAGCAGATGATCGCGGTGGGCCGGCGCGGCGACCCGGCGCGCTTGCCGGAGGCGGTGCGCGCACGCGAGCAGCCCAACGCCCGCCGCCCCCTCGGCGAAAGCGCGTTCGAGGGCGCCTTCCCCGCAAGCTGATTCGCTTCAGGCCTTGGCGCGCGGCCCTCGCCGGCCCCGCGCCGGGCGCTTGGGCAGGTCCTCCAGAGTGTGGAGCACGGCCTCGTCGCTCTCGGTCAGCGGCGTGGGCGTGGCGACGCCCGGCGGCACTGCGTCGCCCGGGTCCCGGTCGCGCCCGAAAGGGTAGTCGTCGGCGGTGGACGTGGCGGCCGGCGCGGCACGCCCGGTCGCAAGCCGGTCCAGCCGGTGGCTCATCGCGCGCACCTCCTCGCGAAGCTCCGCAAGCATGGCGGTCCCTGCGGCGACCTGCTCGCCCAACGCGCTGATCGCCTCTGAGACGTGGGCTTCGGGGCCGGCCGCGGGCGTCTTTAGGTCCGGCTGCCCAGCGGCAGGACTGCGCCGCGCCTTGGGTTTGGCTGGAGCGGCACCGCCCTGAGCGGAAGCGGCCTTGCGTCGCGCCGGCCTGCCCGGCGTCTTCGGTCGTGTTGCCATGGCGACGAAACGCCCGGCCGAGGAAATGGATACGCGGCGCCGAGGCTGTTTGCCTCATGCGGCTGCGCTGAATAGGTTAAGCTCCGATGAACATGGGTTGAGGTCCCGCACCCGGCCGTCTGCGGACGCCCATTGGAAGGAGCACGCACCTGGATCAAGCGGTCGGGACCAGGGGCGCGCCGCCGACCGAGACGCTGTCCGGGCTGGTGGAGCGCGTCACCTACCACAACGCCGAGAACGGCTTCTGCGTGCTGCGGGTGAAGGCGCGCGGGCAGCGGGACCTGGTGGCCGTGGTCGGGCACGCCGCCGCGATCAACGCCGGCGAGTTCATCAGCGCGACCGGGCTGTGGACCACCGACCGTGAGCACGGCCTGCAGTTCAAGGCGGCCCAGGTCACGACGTTGCCGCCGACCACCCTGGAGGGCATCGAGAAGTATCTCGGCTCCGGCATGATCCGCGGCATCGGCCCGGTGTATGCCCGCGCCCTGGTGCGGTCCTTCGGCGAGGCGGTGTTCGACCTGATCGAGCAGGAGCCGGGCCGGCTGCGCGAGGTGACGGGCATCGGGCAGAAGCGCGCGGCCCGCATCGTCGCCGGCTGGGCCGAGCAGAAGGCGGTGCGGGAGATCATGCTGTTCCTGCACGCGCACGGCGTCGGCACGTCGCGGGCGGTGCGGATCTTCAAGACCTACGGCCAGGACGCCATCGCGCTGATCAGCGAGAACCCCTACCGCCTGGCCCGCGACATCCGCGGCATCGGCTTCCGCACGGCCGATCAGGTGGCGGCCAAGCTCGGCATCGGGAAGACGGCCACCATCCGGGTGCGCGCCGGGCTGTCCTTTGGCCTCGCGGAGGCGACGGGACAGGGGCATTGCGGCCTGCCGGTGGCCGAGCTGACCCGCAGCACGTCCGCGCTGATCGAGGTGGAGCCTCTGCTGATCGAGGCGGCGCTGCGGCTGGAGCTGGCGGACGGCGACCTCGTGGCCGACACGGTGGACGGCGAGGCGTGCGTGTTCCTGGCCGGGCTTCACCGCTCGGAGCAGTTGATTGCCGGGCGGCTGCGCACCTTGTCCGAAGGCCTGCCGCCCTGGCCCGCCATCGACGCCGCCCGCGCGATCCCCTGGGTGGAGGCCCGCACCGGGCTGGCGCTGGCGCCGAGCCAGGCGGCGGCGCTGCGGCGCGCGGTCACGGCCAAGGCGCTGGTGATCACCGGCGGACCCGGCGTCGGCAAGACCACGCTGGTGAACTCCATCCTCAAGGTGCTCGCCGCCAAGGGGGTCCAGGTGGCGCTGTGCGCGCCCACGGGCCGGGCAGCCAAGCGCCTGACGGAGAGCACCGGGCTGGACGCCCGCACCATCCACCGCCTGCTGGAGGCCGATCCCAAGACCGGCGGGTTCAAGCGCGGCGAGGCGCACCCGCTCGACTGCGGCCTCTTGGTGGTGGACGAGTGCAGCATGGTCGATGTGCCGCTGATGCGGTCGCTCTTGCAGGCGCTGCCGGACCACGCGGCGCTGCTGCTGGTGGGCGACGTGGACCAGTTGCCGAGCGTGGGGCCGGGCCAGGTGCTGGCGGACGTGATCGCCTCGGGCGCCGTGCCGGTGATCCGGCTGACGGAGGTGTTCCGCCAGGCGGCGGCGAGCCGCATCGTCACCAACGCGCACCGCATCAACCAGGGGCAGTTGCCGGAGCTGACGGCGCCGGACGGCTCCGACTTCTTCTTCGTGGAGGCGGCGGAGCCGGAGGACGCGGCGCGCAAGCTGCTGGCCGTGGTCAGCGCCCGGGTGCCGGCGCGCTTCGGCTTCGACCCGGTGCGCGACATCCAGGTGCTGTGCCCGATGAACCGGGGCAGCCTGGGCGCGCGTGCGCTCAACATCGAGCTGCAGCGCGCGCTGAACCCGCCGGGTGCTGAGCGCGTCGAGCGGTTCGGCTGGAGCTTCGGTCCCGGCGACAAGGTGATGCAGGTCGTGAACGACTACGAGCGCGACGTGTTCAACGGCGACCTCGGCCTCGTCACCGCCATCGACTTGGAGGAGGGCACGCTCACCGCGAGCTTCGAGGGGCGCGCGGTGGAGTACGGCTTCGGCGAGCTGGACGAGCTGGTGCTGGCCTTTGCCACGACGATCCACAAGGCGCAGGGGTCCGAGTATCCCGTGGTGGTGATCCCGCTCGCCACCCAGCACTACGCCATGCTGGCTAGGCCCCTGCTCTACACCGGCGTGACCCGCGGCAAGCGGCTGGTGGTGGTCGTGGGCAGCCGCAAGGCGCTGGCCATGGCGGTCCGGAACGGAGGGGCGCGGCGGCGCTGGTCCAAGCTGCGCGAGTGGCTGCTGCCCGGTGGTCGGATCATGCGCGACAGCGTTCTGCCAGGCCGCCAAAGCGACGGGATGCACGCCGGCTCTGCCCAGATGTTTTCGGAGCGGCCTGGATGACAGGCGCTATCCCCGGGACGAGCCGGCCATCAGGGCCAGGAGGCCGGACACGGACCGCCCGGCGCGGGACCAGGCGTTGCCGCGCGGGCCGGACGGCGCCGGAAGCCATGCGGGCAAGCTGCCCCTCAGCACCGCCCGCCGTCCGGACCTCGGCAGGGGCACCATGGCCAGCAGCGCGTCCGCCAGAGTCGGGAAGGACAGCGTCAGGCCGATGCAGTCCGTGACCAGGACCGAGGCGCCGCCGCGCCGCGCCCGGAACACCGGCGCCCTCACGCCGGGAACATAGACCTCGATCACTTCCTCGGCCTGCGCGTGGCAGGGCGTGATGACGGCCCGGTAGCCGAGCGGGGCGGCCTGCTCCGCCCAGCGGGCCGCCATCAGGGCATCCGCGATGGAAAACGCGGGCGCGGCCCTGGACGCGGGCCGCCGGGCGTCGGTCACAGGCGCCCGGTCCGGATCGGGCCAGTCGGCGGGCCGGCATTGGCCAGGCGCATGGCGACCACTCACGTCACCAGCGTCAGGCGGGGCAGCGCCGCGTCGCTGTCGTCAGCGTCCATCAGGGCGGGAAGCATACGGCCCAGCACGTCGAGCGTGCCGCTGCGCGCCCGGGTGAGCGGCAGGCGCAGGTCGCCGTTGCACAGCCCGGCCATGCACAGCGCGGCCTTGACCGGAATGGGGTTGCTTTCCGCGAACAACGCCTGGTGCAGCGGCGCCAGCAGGTCGCGGAGCCGGGCGAACTCGATGGGATCGATCTGGTCCCACGCGGCGTGCAGGCGCGCGCACAGCCCGGGCACGACGTTCGCCGACACCGAGATGCACCCGTGCCCGCCCATGGCGCGGTGCGCCGGCGCGGTCGCGTCGTCGCCGGAGAACTGGATCAGCCCCCCGCCGCACAGCGCCCGCAGCCGGGCCGGACGCGACAGGTCGCCCGCCGCGTCCTTGACCGCCACGACCAGGCCGCTTTCATGCAGGCGGGCCACGGTCTCGTCCGCGACCGCGACGCCGACGCGCCCGGGCACGTCGTACAGGACCACCGGCAGGTCGGCGGCGTGCGCCACCGCCCGGACATGCGCCGCGATGCCCTCCTGCGTCGGCCGGGAATA
>CAXTTB010000178.1:0-1064 GCA_964246905.1 uncultured Acetobacteraceae bacterium
CCGCCGTCCCGTCCGGCCCCGTGACGGCGGCGGTCCAGGGCGGGGGCGGCAGGCGCAGCAGGTCCAGGTCCCGCGCGACCTCCCGGTCGTGCGCCGCCGCGCCGGCAGGGTCCGTCACGCCGCGTCCGGCCGGGTTGCCATCCGACGCCGGGCAGGACGCGGCGGGATGGTGACGTTGTTTGCCATGACGGTTTCTGGTTCCCTGCAACCCGGGATGTTGGACGGGTCGGGGCCGGCTCAAGATGCTGTCCGGGCTTGCCGGAGCCTTGGGAGTGAACGGGAGCCGCCCGTGCTGCGTTCGGGGGGCACCCGCCGCCGCGGGAACGCCTACTACGTAAGGAGTCGCAAGGATGAGTGACCGCAAGCCCGATGGACTGGACCCTGATGGGCGGGACGAGGACGCCAAAAGCTTCGGGCGCCTGGTGGACGGCGTGCTGCAGTTCAGCGAGCAGGTGTATCCCGAGCGCCGCGCGGAGTTCCAGCGCCTCGCCTCCGGCCAGCGCCCGCACACGCTGTTCATCACCTGCGCCGACAGCCGCGTGGTGCCGGAGATGATCACCCAGACCGACCCCGGCGAGCTGTTCGTCTGCCGCAACATCGGCAACATCGTGCCGGCCTACGGCGAGATGCTGGGCGGCGTGTCCGCCATCGTGGAGTTCGCCTGCATGGCGCTCGACGTGTCGCACGTGGTGGTGTGCGGCCATTCCGACTGCGGCGCGATGAAGGGCCTGCTCAACCCGGACGACCCCGGCCTGCGGCGGATGCCCACCGTCGCGTCCTGGCTCCGCAACGCCGAGGCCGCGCGCAGCGTGGTGGAGGTGACGCGGCCCGGGCTGGAGGGCGCGGAGAAGGTGCAGGCGCTGGTGGAGCAGAACGTCCGCACGCAGATGCAGCACCTCCGCACCCACCCGGCCGTCGCCGCCCGCGTGGCGGAAGGCAGCCTGTCCCTGCACGGCTGGGTGTATGGGATCGAGGACGGGACCGTGCACACGGTGGACGAGGCCGGTGGCGAGCCGGTGCCTTTGGGCCGCGCCGCAGGTGGACGGCCGGGCCAGTGATCGTTG
>CAXTTB010000178.1:1074-7178 GCA_964246905.1 uncultured Acetobacteraceae bacterium
CTGCGGGCCCCTGCCGGGGGGGTTATTTGAGTGGTCGTCGGGCCCGGTGCACCCGCTGCCCGTGGGGGGCGGCGAGCCGGTGCCGCTGCGTCAGGCGGCCGTCCGGCCGGGCCAGTGATCGTCGCGCGGCGGCTCGACGCGCCCCGCATCCTGCGCTCCGTCGGCCGTCCGCTGGCCGTCCTGCTGGCCTACGACATCGCGGTGACGGCGCTCTACGCCGTTTGGGGCCAGCATTGGCTTGCGGTGCAGGACCTGCCCATGAGCCTGCTCGGCAGCGCGCTCGCGGTGATCCTCGGCGTGCGCAACAACGTCGCCTATGCGCGCTGGTGGGAAGCGCGCTCGCTTTGGGGGAGCGCCGTCAACAACTCCCGCTCCTTCGCCCGTGGCGTGCTGGCGATGCTGGGCGGCGGCGAGGCCCATGCCGCGCGCAAGGCGGCCCTGGTGCGCCTGCAGATCGCCTGGGCGCAGGCCCTGCGGCTCGCGCTGCGGCGGCAGGACCCCTGGGGCGAGCTGGAACGGCTGCTGCCGGCCGCGATGCTGGACCGCGTGCGTGGCGCGGCCAACGTGCCGGCCGCCTTGCAGGCCGAGCTGGGGCGCCTGCTGGCGGAGGCGGACCAGGCGGGCGGGCTGGACTCGATACGGCTGGCAGCCCTCGACGGCACGCTGTCCGAGTTGGCCAACGCGCAGGGCGGGCTGGAGAAGATCAAGAACACGCCGCTGCCGCGCCAGTTCGAGCAGTTCCCCCGGGTGTTCGTGGGCGCGTACTGCCTGCTGCTGCCCATCGGCCTCCTGCACGACCTGGGCGCCGCGACCCCGGTCGGCTCGACGGTGATCGGCTTCGCCTTCTACGTCCTCGACCAGATCGGGCGGGACCTGGAGGACCCGTTCGAGGGCACGGTGCACGACGTGCCGATGGCGGCCATCACGCGCACCATCGAGGTGGACCTGCGGCAGATGCTGGGGGAGCGCGAGGCGCCGCGCGCGCTCGCCCCGGTAGATGGGGTGCTCTGGTAGTGGTCCGTGCCCGCGCCGTGAGACATTGTGCAGCCGCTGGCACGGGCTATACCTGCGGGACCCCGCGCCCAAAGGAACACACACGGAATGTCGAGCTTGTCCGCCCGCATCGAGAGGCTGCCGTTCACGCGGTTCCATTGGCACCTGCTGATGATGGGCGGGCTGGGCTACTCCTTTGACGGCCTGGACGCGGCGGTGGTCGCCTTCGTGCTGCCGGTGCTGCGCCCGGCCTGGGGGCTGACCAGCATCCAGGTGGGCTTCCTCGGCAGCGCCACGTTCATCGGCTTCTTCTTCGGCGCGCTGTTCGCCGGGCTGATCGGCGATGCGGTCGGGCGGAAGGTGGTCATGATGTGGGCGCTGGTGCTGTACAGCGCCGCCTCCATCGCCTGCGCCTTCACCCAGGACTGGCCGGCGTTCCTGGGCTGCCGCGTCGTCGCCGGCATGGGCACGGGGGCGGAATCCGCGATCATCGCCCCGTTCCTCGCCGAGTTCGTGGCGGGGCGCTACCGCGGGCGGTTCACCGGGTCGCTGGCCGGCTTCTTCTCCTTCGGCTTCGTGGGCGCGGCGCTGCTCGGCTACTTCGTCGTGCCGCGGCACCCCGACGCCTGGCGCTGGGTGATGGTGCTCACCGCGACGCCGATCCTGATGCTGCTGTGGTGGCGCCGGTCGCTGCCGGAATCGCCGCGCTGGCTCGCGAGCGTCGGCCGGGCCGAGGAGGCGGATGCGGTGCTCAGAGGGATCGAGGACAAGGCCCGGCGCGACGGCCACACGCTCGGCCCCATCGCCGCCGGGCCGCCGGGCGTGATGGTCCCGCAAGGCTCTTTCTTCGGCAGGCTGGTCCTGCTGTGGGCGCCGGGGCTGCGGCGCGTCACGGCGATGGCGTGGATCATGTGGCTGTCGATCACCTTCAGCTACTACGCCTTCTTCACCTGGATACCGAGCCTGCTCGTCGAGAGCGGCATGACGATCACCCGCAGCTTCGGCTACTCCATCGCGATCTACCTGGCGCAGATCCCCGGCTACTTCTCGGCCGCCTACCTGAACGAGCGGATCGGGCGGCAGGCCACCATTGCCAGCTACATGGTCCTGGGCGGGCTGTCCGCCGTCGCCCTGGCGCTCAGCCATGCCGACGACACCGTCATGCTGGCCGGCATCTGCCTGTCGTTCTTCATGAACGGCACCTATGCCGGCGTCTATGCCTACACGCCGGAGATCTTCCCGACCGAGCTGCGCGCGACCGGGACGGGCACGGCGTCGGCCATCGGGCGGCTCGGCGCCATCGCGTCGCCGGTGCTGGTGGGCTGGCTGTACCCGCATTTCGGCTTCGCCGGCGTGTTCGGCACGACGACCGCCGTGCTGCTGACCGGCGCGCTCGCCGTGCTGCTCATGGGGGTCAAGACCCGCAACCGCTCGCTGGAGGACATCACCGCCGAGGAACTCGCGCATGGAGGCGCCGCATGACGGGCGGCATGACCCAGGCCCTGCAGGACGTCGCCGCCGCCCAGGCCGCCGCGGGCCAGCCCGGCGCCACGCTGCAGGCGCTCGCGGACGCCCTGGCCGCAACGGTGGGCTTCAAGCTGTTCACCGTGCTGCTGCACGACCCGGCGGCGGGCAGAATCCGCCGGATCTGGAGCAACATGCCGGCGGAGTACCCCACGGGCGGCGCGAAGCCGATCACCGACAGCCCCTGGATGCGGCAGGTGCTGCAGCGCGGCGAGCCTTACGTCGGCCGGGACCGCGAGGACATCCGCGCCGTGTTCTTCGACTACGAGCTGATCTGGTCGCTCGGCTGCGAGAGCGTGCTCAACCTGTCCGTGCGCTGGGACGGGCAGGTGCTGGCCGTGCTGAACCTGCTGCACGAGGCCGGCTGGTACAACGACGTCGATCCCGGCGCCCTGCTGCCCCTGGCGCAGCTCGCCGTACCCGCCCTAATGGTGAGAACCTGACGGCTCTTTCCGTCAGGTCCTCACCATCAGCCTTGTTTGGTGGACCGAATCACCTGACTGGTCGGGGACCAAGTGTCAGGTTCGGACCACTAGAGTCCATGCAGCGGGAGTGAGCCGAGCCATGCAGACACTGTTCCTGAACGCCGCCATCACGGACGCCACCCAATCGGAGCCGCGCGAGGGCCACGTCCTCGTGGAAAACGGCGTGATCCGCGACACCGAGGCGCGGCCCGGCGCCGCGGAGGGCCGGGAGGTCATCGACCTCCGGGGCCGCACGCTGATGCCCGGCCTCATCGACTGCCATGTCCACGTGGTGGCGAGCATGATGAACCTGACGATGAACGCGCAACTGCCGGACGCCATGGCGGTGCTGCGCTCCTTGCCGATCATGCGGGGGATGCTGGACCGCGGCTTCACCACGGTGCGCGACGTGGGCGGCGCGCCCTACGCGCTGGCGGAGGCGGTGGAGCAGGGCCTGGCGCCGGCGCCGCGGCTCGTGGTGTGCGGCAAGGCGTTGTCCAAGACCGGCGGCCACACCGACGGGCGGCCCCGCTACGACACGCACGACCCCACGCGCTGGGCGCGGAACTTCGGCGCGCTCGGGCGGGTGGCGGACGGGGTGGACGAGGTGCGCCGCGCCTGCCGCCAGGAGCTGCGCCAGGGCGCGCAGTTCATCAAGGTGATGGCCAACGGCGGCGTGTCCAGCCCGACCGACCCCATCGCCTGGCAGGGCTACTCGGCGGCCGAGACGACCGCGGCCGTGGAGGAGGCGCAGGACGCGCAGACCTACGTCTCGGCCCACCTCTACACGCCAGAGGCCATCCAGCGCGCCCTGCGCTGCGGCGTCCATTCGCTCGAGCACTGCAACCGCATCGACGCGCCGACCGCGCGGCTCGCGGCGGAGGCCGGGGCGGTCGCGGTGCCGACGCTCGTGACCTACGAGGCCTTGGCGCAGCAGGGCGCGTCGCTCGGGCTGCCGCCGGAGTCCATCGCCAAGATCGAGGACGTGCGCGCGGCCGGGATGGGCAGCCTGTCCATCCTGCGGGACGCCGGGGTGACGATGGCCTTCGGCACGGACCTGCTGGGGGAGACGCATGTGCGGCAAAGCGAGGAGTTCGCCATCCGCTCCCGCGTGCTGCCCTCCGCCGAGGTGTTCGCCAGCGCCACCACGGTCGCCGCGCGCCTGATCGGCATGGAGGGCCGGCTCGGCGTCGTGGCGCCGGGCGCCATCGCCGACCTGCTGGTGGTGCAGGGCGCGCCGCTGGAGGACGCGGCGATCCTGGCCGACCACCAGCGCAGCATCCTGATGGTGATGCAGGCGGGCGCCGTTCACCGCCGGGTGGAGATCTGAGGAGGCGGGAGCACGGGCGAACCGCCCAAAGCCGGATAGTCCGCCAGTCCCAACCAGAATAGGAGTTCTCCATGGCAAGCTGGCAGGCCCATCTCGCTGTCCTGTTCCTCAAGTTCCAGTTCAAGCGCAAGCTGGGTGGGGAGACGGACGTCGCGGGGACCCGCGCCATATTGAACAACATCAAGCAGAAGGTCCCGAACGGGTGCCGTGCGTCGGACGGCCAGGTCGGCGGCGTGGATGGGGAATGGATGCGCCCGGCCGCCGGCACGGCGTCGGGCACCTTGCTCTACCTGCATGGCGGCGTTTACTTCGCCTGCTCGCCGCAGACGCACCGGCCCGTCACCGGCGGCTTCGCCCGGCGGGGGTTCGATGTGTTCGCCCCCGCCTACCGGCTGGCGCCGGAACACCCGTTCCCCGCCGCAGTGGACGACGCGGTGGCCGCCTACCGCGGCCTCCTGGCGCAAGGGGTGGGCCCCGGGAAGCTCACGGTTGCCGGGGGCTCGGCGGGCGGCGGCGTGGGCCGGGCGCGGCTGCTCAGCCTGCGGGACGCCGGGGACCCCATGCCTGCCGCCGTCGTCGCGTTCTCGCCCTGGACGGACCTCGCCGGCACCGGGGAGACGCTGCGGACCAACTCCGCACGCGATGCCATGTTCAACGGGAAGGGCGTTGGCCGTGCCGCCGAGCCTTACCTTGCCGGGGCGGACGCCCGCAACCCGTTGGCATCCCCGCTGTATGGGGACTACGCCGGGTTCCCGCCCATGCTGATCCATGCCGGCACGTACGAGGTGCTGCTGGACGACAGCCGCCGCCTGGCCGACCGCGTGCGCGCCGCCGGGGCGCCCGTCACCTTGCAGACCTGGCCGGTGGTGCCGCACGCATGGCAACTGCTCCCCATTCCGGAGGCGCGGCAATCCATGGATGCGGCCGCGGCCTTCATGCGGACCGCCATGCAGGCCTTGCCGGACCGCGTGGCCGCTTAGGACGCTGCGGCTGTCCGCCACCCATCCAAGTGCGCCGGCAAGTCAGGGGTGATCGGTGGCGGGCTGTCCCAACCGGCCCCCGCGCCGAGCGGTCCCAGGCGACGCGGCGTGAGGGTCAAGGCATGGCAGGCGGTTGGAGCGGCAAGGTGGCGCACTGACCATGACCGATGATCGTGACGGCCTCCTTCAGCGCCTGTGTCAGCACCGCCTGTGGGCGGCGTCCATCGGCCGAAGCGGGGCGCGGCTCACGGCCGAGGATCTGGACCTCTCCGGCTTGGACCTGTCGGGCCAGGACCTCAACGGCATCGAGGTGCCAGGTGGCCAGTTCAAGGGGACTACGCTGGCGCGGGCGGACCTATCCGGGGGCAACCTGGCGTCGGCCGAGTTGGCCGGCGTGGACCTGACCGGCGCGCAACTCGTCAAGGCCAACCTCGACTACGCGAACCTGTCCCATGCCCGGCTCGTCGGCGCCAACCTGCGCCGGGTCAGCCTGTTCCAGGCCAAGCTGACCGGCGCGGTGCTGGACGGCGCCGACCTGCGCGGTGCGAACCTGAGGGATGCGGACCTCACCGGCACGTCCCTGGTGGGTGCCGCCCTGGAAGGTGCGTTGCTGGACGGCGCCACACTGGACGGCGCGCCCCGGGCCGAGACGACAGATGACTGAAACCATCCTGGCGCTCGACCTGGGCAAGACCGGCTGCCGCGCCGCGCTCTGGGTCGGCATGGTTCGCACCGACGCGGAGGGCGCCGGCGCGCCCGGCTTAGCGGCGCCGGACGGCATGGCGGCGGCGGAGCGGGCAGTGCTCGCCGTCG
>CAXTTB010000179.1:0-2437 GCA_964246905.1 uncultured Acetobacteraceae bacterium
CCGTAGCGCGCCACCTCCCGCAGCAGCCACGCCAGGAACGGCCGGCCGCCGACGGTCAGCAGCGGCTTCGGCGTCGTCGCCGTGGCGGGGCCGAGGCGGGTGCCGAGGCCGCCCACCAGGACCGCGCACTGCGGGATCGTAACCGGCTGGCTTTACGGAGGGGGTGGTTTTTTCAAACCACCACGGCCGTTTTAACGAGCCGCATCAGCAGGCCGGTGTAAAGGATCATCGGCACCGACACGGCCAGCGCGAACACGCCGATGGCCAGGGCGCGGCGGCTGAACGGCACGGTCTCCCCCAGGAACGACACGCCGCCCACCACCAGGAAGCCCAGGGCGCGCAGGTCCTCCACCGTGTGGAACGACTGGTCCATCTGCACGAGCAGCAGCGCCAGGCCGATCCCGGCGCCGAAGCCCGCCGCCAGCACGCCGGACACCAGCAGCACCCGTTTGGGCGCGACCGGGTTCTGCGGCACCTGCGGCGGGTCGATGACCTGCATCTTCACCTTGTCCCCGTCCGCCTCCGCGGCGCTGGAGATCCGCATCGATTCGCGGCGGGCCAGCAGGTCGTCGTAGTTGCGGCGCAGCACCTCATAGTCCCGATTCACGTTGGCGAAGTCGGCCTGCAGTTGCGGCGCGCCCCGCGCGATTTCCTGCAGGCGGTCGCGCTCGCGCGTCGCGTCCTGGATCTGGCGCTGCAGGGAGGAGATCACCGCGTCGTTCTCGATGTTGCGGACCTTGAACTGCTCGAACACCGGGTTCGGGATCGAATGGCTGCGCGCCCCGCCGCGCTGTGCCGAGCCGGGATCGCCGCCCGCCCCGCCCGACCGCAAGGACGCGACCAGGTTGCGCTGCGCCGCCACGTCCGGGCTTTGCTCGGTGTAGCGCAGCCGCAGCTCCTGCAGCGTGCGCTCCGCCTCCTGCAGGCGCGACGGGCCGCCGACGCCGCCGGGGCCGTCCGCCTCCGTTGTGATGAGCTGCTGGGTGGTGGACAGCTCATGGGCCAGCGCCTCGCGCCGGGCGGTGGCGTCCAGCAACTGGCCTTGCAGCGCGCGGACGTTGCCCTGCTGCGCCTCGAGCCGCGACGCGCCGCCGTCGCCGGCCGGCAGGATATCGACGTACTTGGCGCGGAACTCGGCCCGCCTGCGCTCGGCCTCCTGCAACTGGCGCTCGTACAGGGCGATCTGCGCCGCCAGGAACTTGCCGGCGTTCTCCAGGTCGTTGCGGTTGCTGCCGGTCTTGCTCTCGACGAAGGTGGTCAGCATGGTCCGCACCACGTCGAAGGCGAGCTTGGGCGACGTGCTGCGGTAGGCGATGGTGAACAGGTTGCGCGTCTGCGGCGTGATGCGGATGTCGGCCGCGAGCTGCGCCACCAGCGATTCGCGGTCGGCCGCACCCTTCAGGTCCAGCTCAAGGTCGGTCTTGGAGATCAGCTTCTCCAGGTTCGGCCGGCTCAGCAGCGTGCGTTGCAGGACGTCGAGCTGCGCGGCGGAGGCGCTATCGACCGCGATGCCGCGCAGCAGCGGCGTCAGCACCACGTCGGCATCTACGTAGAGCCGGGCGCTCGCCTCGAAGGTGTTCGGGATGGCGAAGGTCACGGCCCAGCCGACCACGCAGACCAGCCAGGAGAAGAACACGGCCGGCCAGCGGTAGCGCCAGGCCGCCGTGACCTGCTTGCGGAGCAGGACCTGCAATGCGTGCATCGGCGCGCGCCCTCAGAACCAGCTCTGCGGGATGATCAGCGTGTCGCCCGGCAGCATCGCGACGTTCTGGTCGATGTCGCCGTCCCGCAGCAGGTCGCTCAGCCGGACCTTGAGGGTCTGCCGCGCCCCGTCCACGTCGCGCACGATCACCGAGCTGTTGCCCGCGGCGTAGCGGGTCAGGCCCTTGGTCTGGATCATCACGTCCAGCACCGTCATCTTGTCCCGGTACGGGATGGCCAGCGGCTCCGTCGCCTCGCCGATGACCCGGATCTGCCGGTCCAGCGGCCCCACGAAGCCGCTCACGATCACCGACACGTTCGGCTCCTTCACGTATTCCTTGAGCTTGTCCTCGATGTCCTTGGACAGCGCGGTCGGCGTCTTGCCGGCGGCGGCGATGTCGGGGATCAGCGGCAGGGAGATCCGCCCGTCGGGACGCACGGCGAGGTTCGGCACGCTGAGTTGCGGGGACTGGTACACGAACACGCTCAGTTGGTCGCCGGGTCCGATCAGGTACGGCGCGCTCGCCGCCAGCCCGGCCGATGGCCGGACCGCCAACGCATCCGGCGCGCCGCCCCGGTGGCAGCCCGCCAGCGCCGGCACGGCCAACGCCAGCACCGCGGCCCAGCGCCAGCCCATTCGCCTCCACTTCTTGGCCACCATCATCGCCCCGTCCCATCCAACCGCCAGGTCAAGCCCGCCCATGCCGCGCGATGGTAGGCGCGGAAGGAGTTGAAC
>CAXTTB010000179.1:2447-7131 GCA_964246905.1 uncultured Acetobacteraceae bacterium
GCCAACGCCGCGGCCCAGCCCCAGCCCTTCCGCCCCCAACCTTTGGCCACCATCATCGCGCGCCCCGATCCCATCTAGCCGCCGGGCCAAGCCCGCCCATGCCTCGCGATGATAGGCGCGGAAGGAGTTGAACCCCCGGCCTCTGCCATGTGATGGCAACGCTCTGCCACTGAGCTACACGCCTGGATCGCTACGGTATCGAACTTATGCCATAGCCGTGTTCCCAACCGATAGGGAATCGTGCGCTAACGGCGTGCTTGACGATTCCTAACTCATGGGGTCCTAACTTGGAGCCGCGTGCTCGGGCAGCGCCTCCAGTGTCGCGGCCAGGCCTTCTGCCAAGGAGGTCCGCGCCTTGATGCCGAGCGTCAGGGCGGCGAGACGCGGCGATCCCACGGACTGCGCGATGTCGCCGGGGCGCGGCGGCCCACGGCGGATGACCGGCGTGCGCCCGGACGCGACGCCGATGGCGTGCGCCAGCTCCGCCACCGAGGTTTCCTGCCCCGTGCACACGTTCATCAGATAGGCGCCGGGCTGGTCATCGAGGTGCTGCATCCCGGCGACCAAATGCCGCACCACGTCGCCCACGAACACGAAGTCCCGGGTCTGCGAGCCGTCCCCGTGCAGCGTCACCGGCCGGCCCGCGCCGATGGCGTCGGCGAAGATCGAGATGACGCCGCTGTACGGCGAGGACGGGTCCTGCCGCGGCCCGTACACGTTGAAGAAGCGGAACCCGGCCGATGGCACGCCATGGACCAGCAGGCCCACCCCGGCGTGCTGCTCGCTCCCCAGCTTGTCGGCGCCGTAGGCCGTGCGCGGCGCCGGCTTGGCATCCTCCCGCGCCAGCCCCGTCACGTTGCCGTACACCGCCGCCGAGGACGCATAGACCACCGGCAGGCCGCCCAGCATCCGGGCCGCGTCGAACACCGTGATCGTGCCGCCGAGATTGACCCGGTGCGTGCCGAGCCAGTCCTCGTTCGCCCGTACCACGGACGCCACCGCCGCAAGATGGAAGCAGCCGGTGGCGCCCCGCAGCGCAAGCCGGACCGCCGCCGGGTCGCACACGTCGCCGCGGATCACCTCGCAGCGCGGGTCCAGGTTCTCCACACGCCCGGTCGAGAAGTCGTCCAGCACGCGCACGTGATGCCCCTGGGCCAACAGGGCGTCCGCCAGGTGCGAGCCGATGAAGCCAGCGCCGCCGGTGATCGTGTAGGTCGTCAATCCCGCCTCCGTTGCGCGGCATGTCAAAATCCAAGCGCCGGCCCGTGGCCGCCGGCTGGCCGCTTACTCCACCGTGACGCTTTTCGCCAGGTTGCGCGGCTGGTCCACGTCCGTGCCGCGCAGCACGGCGGTGTGGTAGGCCAGCATCTGCGCCGCGATCGCGTGCAGGATGGGTGCCACGAACGGGTCCACCGTCGGCAGCTCGACCAGCTCCGCCGAGATCGACCGCAGCTTGGCGCAGCCGGCGGCGTCGCTCAGCACCACCACCTGGCCGCCGCGGGCGCCGGCTTCCTGCACGTTCGACGCCGTCTTCTCGAACAGCGGGCCGGACGGCACGATGGCGAGGATCGGCACCTGACGGTCGATCAGCGCGATGGGGCCATGCTTCATCTCGCCTGCGGCATAGCCCTCCGCATGGATGTAGCAGATCTCCTTGAGCTTCAGCGCCGCCTCCAGCGCGATGGCGTGGCACGCGCCGCGGCCGAGGCACAGCACGTCCCGCGCCTCCGCCATCCGCTCCGCCAGGCGCTGGATCGGGGCGACGTTCGCCAGGACCTCGCCCGCCTTGGACGGCAGTTCCAGCAGCGCCGCGACCAGCGCCGCCTCCCGCGCCTCGCTGATGGTGCCGCGCGCCCGGGCGGCGCCGACCGCGAGGCACGCCATCACCGTCAACTGCGCGGTGAACGCCTTGGTGCTGGCGACCCCGATCTCCGGGCCTGCCACGGTTTCCAGCACCACGTCGCTTTCCCGCGCCATCGTGCTTTCCGGCACGTTCAGCACGGACATCACGTGCTGCCCGGCGCCGCGCAGGAAACGCAGCGCCGCCAGCGTGTCCGCCGTCTCCCCGCTCTGGCTCACCAGCAGGCCCAAGCCCCCCTTGGGCATGGGCGGCATCCGGTAACGCAGCTCGCTCGCGAAGTCGATGTCGGACGGCAGACGCGCCAGCTCCTCCATCCAATGCCGCCCGGCCAGCCCGGCGAAATACGCCCCGCCGCACGCGGCAATGGTCATCCGCGGCACATCCGCCCAATCGAACGGCAGGGTGGGCAGCAGCACGCTGCGGGTCGCCGGGTCCAACATGCGCGCCAGCGTCTGGCCGATGGCGGCCGGGTGCTCGTGCAGCTCCTTTTCCATGAAGTGGCGGTAGCCGTCCTTGCCGACCACGGCGCCGGTCTGCACGGTCATCCGGACTTCGCGGTTCACGCTCTGCCCGCCCGGTCCGAAGAACGCCGCGCCCTCCCGCGTCACCACCGTCCAGTCGCCGTCCTGCATGTAGGCGATGCGCCGGGTCAGCGGCGCCAGCGCCAGGCTGTCGCTGCCGAGGAACATCGCCGTCTCGCCGAAGCCCACCGCCAGCGGGGCGCCGTGCTGCGCGCCCACCATCAGCTCCGGGTGGCCGGCGAACACCATGGCGAGCGCATAGGCGCCTTCCAGCCGGGCAAAGGCCCGCCGTGCCGCGTCCACCGGGTCCATGCCCTGTCGGAGATGCAGGTCCACGAGCTGCGCCACCGTCTCCGTGTCCGTCTCCGTCTCGAACACCTGGCCTTGCGCTTCCAGCTCGGCGCGCAGCTCGGCGTGGTTCTCGATGATGCCGTTGTGCACCACGCTGACGCGCGGGGTGCCGTGCGGGTGGGCGTTGCGCTGGGTCGGCGCGCCGTGGGTGGCCCAGCGCGTGTGGCCGATGCCGACGACGCCCGGCAGCGGCTCCCGCTCCAGCACCTCCGCCAGGTTGGCGAGCTTGCCCGGCGCCCGCCGCCGCGCGATGCCGCCGTCCAGCAGCGTGGCGATGCCCGCGCTGTCATAGCCGCGGTACTCCAGCCGCCGCAGCCCTTCCAGCAGCAGAGGAGCCGCCGGTTCAATGCCGATCACGCCAACGATGCCGCACATCTGGTCCCACTCCGATCAATGCAACGGCCGCACCCGCCCACAGCGGGCAACATGGCCACGGCGCCAAGAAACACGACATCCCAGGCAGCCAAAAGGCAAACGGGCTTCGCGACCTGAGATCGAACAAAGCCAAACCTACCACATCCCCCGCCCATTTCTCCAGCAAAATACAATAATTTCGACATCATTGTATCTAGACAAATCGGTTGAGAGACCCTCGCAGAGCCGCGCCGGCGGACTGCCGCGCCAAGGCCAGCAGGCCCCGGGGGTCGCGGGGGTTGGCCAGCAGCACCCCGATGCGCCGCCGCCGCAGCCCGGACCACGCGGCCTTGTAGGGGTCGTCGCCCCGGCCGAAATCGATCTCCGCGACCCCTTCCCCCAGCAGGTCCTGGATCATGTGGCTGGTCAGCACCGTGCCCGGCGACAGCGGGCGCCAGGCGTCGTCATGCGCCAGCTTCAGCACGGTGGCCGAGCCGCCTGCACCCGTCCGGTCCACCGTCCAGTACTGCGCCGCCACCGCCTGCGCCCCGGACCACAGCACGCCCAGACGCAGCACGCCCGCCGCCGCGGCGCGGGGCAGCAAGGCGGCGGTGAAGCCGGGCGCGGCCTCCTGCGGCTTCCAGCTCCGCCGGTACACGTCCTCGTACGCCGCCATCGCCCGGGCCAGGCCGTCCTGCGACCGCACCAGCTCGATCCGCACCCGGCGGTCGCGCCCGCAGGCACGGGTCTTGCGGCGGATCGTCTCCCGCAGCCGGCTCGGGCGGGCGGCCAGGTAGTCCGGCCAGCCGCAGCCCGCGACCGGCTGGTGCCAGTTGCCGAAATGCTCGAACCGCCGGGCCAGGAGGCCGCCCTCCCGCAGGCCCGCGAGCAGGGGCGCCAGCCCGGGCCAGGACGGGTCGAGCGCGTCGAGCACCAGCGTCGGCCAGCGCCGGCAGTAGGCACCCAGCGCCGCCCCGGCCCGCCGGATGTCCGGGTCGGCCAGGCCCGGCGCCAGCAGCGGCTGGAACAGGCAGGTATAGACCGTCGCAAGCCCGCGCACCTGGCGGCCCGGCCCATGCAGCAGCGGCAGGATTGCCGCCGGGCGCCCGTCGTCGCGGCACAGCAGGAACTCGGCGCGGCAGCCCGGCGGCAGCGCGGCCTCCACCGTCGCCTCGAACCACGCGCGGCTCGACTGGAAGCCCGGCCCGGCGGCGAACAGCGCGTCCCACTCCGCCGACACCTCGTGCAGCTCGGCTGCCGTCACGCGGGCCGTCATCGCCGGGCCGCGTAGTAGGCGAGGCCGACCCATTCGTGCACGGCGAGGAAGCTGCCGGTCCAGGCGGAGGTGCGCGGCAGGAACTCGCCCGGGCGGAACTTCGGCCACGGGTCCAATCGGACCGGCGCCGGCACGGCCTGGAGGCCGGCGTGCCGGAACGCCAGCAGCGACCGCCGCATGTGCCAGGCGTGCGTCACCAGGAACACCCGGCTGACGCCCGCGGCCTTGAGCATGGAGGCGCTGTACTCGGCGTTCTCCCAGGTCGTGGGCGAGGCCGCCTCCGTCCAGCGGACGGGGACGTTGAAGTCCTCCGCCATGCTC
>CAXTTB010000180.1:0-7120 GCA_964246905.1 uncultured Acetobacteraceae bacterium
GCATGGGCGACCCGGACGGTGCGCGCGCCGGGCCGCAGGCGCAGCACCGCGGCCTCCGCGGCGTCCGGCCCGGCCAGGTCGCACTTGTTCAGCACCACCAGGTCGGCCCGGGCGAGCTGCCGTTCCAGCGTGTCCGTCAGGTAGCGGTCGGCCACCTGGCCCGGGAAGGCGGCCGCGTCCACCAGGACCAGCACCGCGTCCAGCGCCAGGGCCGGTTCCAATTTGACCAGTTGCGCAATCCGCCACGGGTCGGACACGCCGCTCGCTTCCAGCAGGACGTGCTCGGGCGCCGGGTCCCGGCCGACCAGGCGCGCCAGCGTGTCGCCGAGGTCCGGACCCATGCCGCAGCAGACGCAGCCGTTGGCGAGGGACAGCACGCCCCCGTCCAGGCCGCGCACCAGCGCCGCGTCCACGTCCACCGCGCCGAAGTCGTTGACCACCACGGCGTAGCGCTGCGTGGCCGTGCGCAGCAGGTGGTTGACCAGCGTCGTCTTGCCCGCCCCCAGGAAGCCGCCAACGACCGTGACCGGGATCATGCGCCGGAGGGGACGCCGCCCAGCACCGTGGCGTGCACGCCCACGTCCCTCAGCGCCTCCGGCGGCACCGCCAGCGGGTCCTCGTCCAATACGGTGAAGTCCGCGAACTTGCCCACGTCGATGCTGCCGACCAGGTGGTCGAGCCGCATGGTGTAGGCAGCGCCGAGCGTGATGGCGCGCAGCGCGTCGGCCACGGGGATGCGCTCGTGCTCCCCCAATACCGCCCCGGACGCGGTGCGGCGGTTCACGGCGCACCAGGCGGTGAACAGCGGCCCCAGCGGCGTCACCGGCGCGTCCGAATGGATGGCGAACGGCACGCCGAGGCGCAGCGCCGTGCCGCACGCATCCATGCGGGCCGCCCGGCTCGGTCCCATGGTCAGCGCCAGGTGCGCGTCGCCCCAGTAGAAGATGTGGTTGGCGAAGATGTTGCAGCAGATCCCCAGCGCCTTCATGCGGCGGAACAGCGCCTCGTCCGGCATCTGGCAGTGCTGCAGGGTGTGGCGGTGGTCGCCGCGGGGCGCGTCCTGCAGGGCGCGTCCGATCATCTCGACCGCGACCTCCGTCGCCTCGTCGCCGTTGGTGTGGATGTGCAGGTGCGCGCCGGCGCGGTGGTAGGCGAGCACGGCCGCCGCCAGCTCGGACGGCGCCAGGTACCACATGCCGTTCGGCGCCCCGTTGTGGTAGCCGGGCCAGCGCAGCCGGGCGGTGAAGCCCTGGATGGAGCCGTCCACCACCAGCTTCACCAGGCCGAAGTGCAGCCTGTCCGTGCTGCGGCCCACGAGATCCCGCCAGCGGGCGATCCCGTCCGGCACGCTGTAGGCGCGGGCGGCCAGGGCGGGGACGATGCGGAGCGGGAACCCGTCCTCCTGCGTCACGGCCTCGTAGATCGCGACCGTCTCCGGGGTCAGCTCGTTCAGCAGGTCGGCGGCGGTGGTCACGCCGGCCATGCGGGCGATCTCCCCGAAGCGGCGCAGCGAGGCCGCATCCATGGCGCGCTCCATCGAGCCGCCGCCGACCGACCGGCGCACCCGGCCCATCGCCTCCGGTCCCAGCAGCTCGCCGCCGGGCTGCCCGGCGGCGTCGCGCACCAGCCCGTCCAGGTCGGTGTCCCGCGTCAGCCCGGCCCGGTGCAGTGCGACGCCGTTCACGTTCATGATGTGGCCGGACGCATGGGTGATCGCCACCGGACGCCGCAAGGACACCTGGTCGAGGTCGCCGCGCACCATGCGCCGCCCGCCGAAGTAGATCGGGTCGAACCCCCAGGCGGTCAGCGGGGCCTCCGCGTCCTGCATCCCGCGCTCGATCTCCTGCAGGCGCGCGACGACCTCCTCGATGCTTTTCAGCCCCGGCCACATCCGGCCGTCCGGGCCGCGGCGGTCGAAGAAGCCCAAGTAGGGGTCCTGCCAGGTCAGGCCCTCGAACAGGTGGCTGTGCCCTTCCACGAAGCCCGGCAGGATCACCTTGGAGGCGAAGCGGCCGTCCCACTCGGCCGGGCCGAACGCGGCCATCTCCTCCTTCGTGCCGACGCCGAGGATGCGGCCCTGCCGCACGGCGACGTGGGTCGCGGACGGGATGGACGGGTTCATGGTGACGATCCGCCGGGCGGAGAACACGCGCGTCTGGTCCGGCATCGGCCTACCCCCTGAACTGTCCGGGCCAGGCTACCGCGCCGTCCGCCGCCGGACCAGGCTCGGCAGGCGCAGCAGCGCGCCCACCACCAGCCGCACGTGCATGGCGGTCAGCAGCAGGTTGTCCCGGGCGTAGCGGAAATGGGACACCCCGCCCTCCTCCGGACGCAGGTAGCGCACCGGGGCCGGCAGGTTGATGGCGGGCACGCCGGCCCAGCTCAGGCGGACCGCCGCCTCCGGATCGAAGTCGAACCGGCGCATCCAGCGGGAACGCTCCATGATCGGCAGCAGCGTGCCGATGGGATAGACCCGGAAGCCGAACAGGCTGTCGCCGATCCCGGCCCGGCCGGTCTCAAGCTGCGCCCACCAGTTGGAGATGCGGCGGCCCCGCACGCGGAGCGCCGGGGCGTCCGGCCCGAACTGCGGCACGCCCAGCACCATTGCATCCGGATGCGCCCGGCTCGCCCGCATGAACGGCCGGATATGCCCAGCCGGGTGCTGCCCGTCCGCGTCCATCACCAAGGCATGGGTGAACCCGTCCGCCGCCGCCAGGCGCAACGCGTCGAGCACCGCGGCGCCCTTGCCGCCGTTCCGCGCCCGGCGGATCAGGCGCAGGCCGCGGCGCGGGCCGAGCGATAGGTCCGACCCGTCCGTACTGCCGTCCAGCACGACCCAGACCGCGGGCCATTCCGCCAACGCCGCCAGCACCGTGTCCCGCAGGCGTCCCCCGCTGTTGTAGCTGGGGATCACCACCAGGTGCGTCGCGGCCGCCAGCGATCAGGCGTCCGCGTTGGGTAGGCGGCCCTCCCCTGCCCTCAGTGCGCGTGCGCCCCGGACGCCCCCACGCCGGTTTCCGACCGGACGTACTGCTCGACGAACGCGGCCTGCTCGCGCCTGGCGCGCTGGCTGCTGTCGAGCTTGGAGAACAGCCAGATCGCGCCGAAGGCCAGCGGGACCGAGAACAGGGCGGGGTTGTCGTACGGGAACACCGCCGCCGCCGCCATGTGGAACGTGTCCACCCAGACCGCCTTGCTCAGCACGATCATCAGCACGGCGCTGATCAGCCCGAGGAAGCCGCCCACCAGGGCGCCGAGCGTCGTCGTGCCGCTCCAGAGGATGGACATGAGCAGCACCGGGAAATTGCAGCTCGCCGCGACCGAGAAGGCGAGGCCCACCATGAAGGCGACGTTCTGGTTCTCGAACACGTAGCCCAGCAGGATGGCGACCACGCCGATGGCGACGGCGCTGATCTTGGACACGTTGACCTCCCGCCCCTCCGTCGTGCGCCCGCGTGCGATGACCGAGGCGTACAGGTCATGGCTGACCGCGGAGGCGCCGGCGAGCGTCAGGCCGGCCACCACGGCGAGGATGGTGGCAAACGCCACGGCGGAGATGAAGCCGAACAGCACGTCGCCGCCCACCGCACGCGCGAGGTCGATGGCCGGCATGTTGGCGGCGCCGCCGATCAGGTCCTTGATCTTGTCGAACCCGCCGTTGGCGCCGAGCTTGTAGTAGCTCGGGTCGTTCATCAGGAAGGTGATCGCGCCGAAGCCGATGATGAACGTCAGGATGTAGAAGTAGCCGATCAGGCCCGTGGCGTACAGCACGGACTTGCGCGCCGCCTTGGCGTCGGACACGGTGAAGAAACGCATCAGGATGTGCGGCAGCCCGGCGGTGCCGAAGATCAGCGCGAGGCCGAGCGAGATCGTCGAGACCGGGCTGGCGACGAAGGTGCCCGGCGACATGATGGCGTCGCCCTTGGGATGCACCTGCACCGCGGCGGCGAACATGGCGTCGGGGCTGAAGTTGAAGTGGATCAGCACCATCAGCGCCATGAACGACGCGCCGCCGAGCAGCAGGCACGCCTTGATGATCTGCACCCAGGTGGTCGCCTTCATGCCGCCGAACACGACATAGACGATCATCAGCACGCCGACGATGGGCACGGCGAAGCTGTAGGGCAGGCCGAACAGCAACTGGATGAGTTTGCCGGCGCCCACCATCTGCGCGATGAGGTAGAAGGAGACGACGACCAGCGTGCCCACGGCCGACAGCACGCGGATGGAGGTCTGGTCGAGCCGGAAGGCCGCCACGTCGGCGAAGGTGAACTTGCCGAGGTTCCGCAGCCGCTCCGCGATGGTGAACAGCACGATGGGCCAGCCGACGAGGAAGCCGATCGAGTAGATCAGCCCGTCGAAGCCGTTGGAGAACACCAGGCCGGAGATGCCCAGGAAGGACGCGGCGGACATGTAGTCGCCGGCGATGGCCAGGCCGTTCTGCCCGGCGGTGATGCCGCCGCCCGCCGCGTAGAAGTCCGACGCCGACTTGGTCTGCCGGGCGGCGCGGTAGGTGATCCCGAGCGTGAACACCACGAAGGCGAAGAAGATGACGACGGCCGTGATGTTCAGGCCCTGCTTCTCGACGGCGCCCTCGATGGCGCCCGCCGCGCGGGCCGCGGGGGCACAGGCCAGCGCCGTGAGGGCGGCGGCCAGGGCCAGGCTGGGACGGCGCGGGATCAACGGCCGACCTCCCGCTTCAACCGCTCGGTCAGCTCGTCGAACCGGCCGTTGGCCCGGACCACGTAGATGCCGGTCAGGACGAAGGCGGACACGATGACGCCCAGGCCAAGCACGATGCCCAGGGACGTGGTGCCCCCGCCGACCTTCTGCGCCAGCAACGGCTTGTCATACGCCACGAGGAGGATGAAGCCCAGGTAGATGACCAGCATCAGGATCGAGAGCGTCCAGCCGAACTTGTTGCGGCTGGACACCAGGGCCTGGAAGCTGGGGCTGCGCAGGATGGCCTGGTACTCGCCCGCGCCCACGGCCCTGTCTGCGGACGTCACGCTTCCTACGGCAGGCATCCCCGTCGCGGACACAGCCGTTGCGTTCACACTCATCCTTGCCCCACTCCCCATTTCTGATTTTAAACTTGGCGGTGAGCAGCCATGGTTTGAAATCGCTTGTCAAGGGCGACTCATACTCTGAGCTTGGGCGGCGCGACTCCGGGTCCGCAAGGAAAAAGCTACACGGTGGCTCCCGCCTGCTCAGACGGCTGCGCCATGACGCCGGAGCTGCGGCGCCGGCCGTCGCCGAGGTGCGAGAGGTGTTGCGACAGCCGCTGCGCCACGAACCGGGCGCCGTAGATGAACCGCATCGACGGCCCGAACGTCGCGGCGCCCATGAAGCCCGCGAAGTGCAAACCGGGGAGCGAGGACTCCAGGCTGCGGTCGAGCAACGGGGCGCCCTTGATCGTCCGGATGTCGCCCGCGACCTGCTCCAGGAACGGCAGGCGGCTGACCTCCGGCTTGTACCCCGTCGCGGCGATGACGTGGTCCGCCACGAGCTCGACCGTCCCCTCCGCCGTTTCCACCGAAAGGCGCGCTTTCTCCCCCTGCATCCGGACGCCGCGCAGCGCGCCGGTGTGGATCGGGATGATCCCATCGACGCGATGCTTGATCCAGCCGGACCCGGCGGGCGCGAACAGGCCGTACGCCTTGGCGTAGCGGGTGTTCTGCGGCAGGTAGCTGAACTCGTACGGCCGTTCCGACCAGAAGTAGGTGCGCCAGCCCGGTCCCAGGCCGAAGTTGGGCCGCCGCGCCCGCTGCCAGGCCGTGCGGCGGGCGCCCGGCTTGTCCTCGTTCTTCGGCTCGTACCATTTCAGCGGGCGCCGGGTCAGCATGGTGACTTCGGCGCCCTGCTCGTTCAGCAGGGCGGCCAGCTCGCAGGCGGATTGACCGGCGCCGATGACCGTGACCCGGCGCCCGGTGAACTTGGACAGGTCGCTGTGCGCCGAGCTGTGCGACACCATGCCTGGCGCCAACGGGGCCAGGACGTCCGGGAGGTGGCGCAGGGACAGCAGGCCGGTGGCCACGACGATCTTGCGCGCCTGGACCTGCTCCCCGGACTCGAGGCCCAGGCGGAAGCCATGGCGCAGCTTGGACACCTCCAGGACCCGCGCCTCGTCCACCTCCCCGACGTAGCGGCGCTGGAACTCCCGGCCGTACTCGGCCACCGTGCTGCCAGGGACGCGCAGGCCGATGGGCGAGTAGTCGGTCCGTCCGCTTTCCCGATAGAACCGCTCCAACGGGAAGGCGTTGCCCGGCGCCGCGATGTTGCTGGCGAACGCATCCGACTTGAGCGTCAGGCCTTTGGGCATGTGGTCCGTCCACATGCCCATCGGCTTGCCGAACACCCGGAACGGGATGCGCGCGTGGCGCAGGTGCGCCGCAACAGACAAGCCATACGGCCCCGCGCCGATAACGACAACCTCAACCAACAAACTCTCCTGCGATGATAGATACGGTCACGAAAGGCATTTCGGTGCGAGGTGTTCGCTCCGTGTCAGCACTGGCCAGCACGGAAGCGTTAGCATCGCATCCGATAGAATACCTCCCTAACCTGAGTTGATCGTGCATCATACAAGCCGTAGGACCCAAAGCTGCTGCGGATAGCCGGACGAGGCTGGCGCTGCCTCGCGCAACCGCCCCCATGTCGCCGTTCCCGTATTTGTAACGAACTAGTAAGGGACTGTGCCTTCATCGTCTTGAGCTAAACGATCTAGGCCGGCCAATGAAATGGCCTACCCGCCGGCATCGCCCGACTGCCGCAAGGCGCGCAAGATGCCCCTTCCCGCGGGTCCGCATGGGACGAGTTTGGCGCTAAAATGGTTGAAGGCGTTTATCGCTTGGCGGTAGATGCGCGCGATGGTCCTCATGTTTTCCGGCTGCGCCCGCGCATCCCTCCATGGCCAGGCCGGCCCGCGCCGGGACGGCGCGGCGCGGGCGGAAGGCCCCGGCGCCGCGCCGTGACCCTCGCCGTCCGCCTGCTGCTGCTGGTCGCGCTCGCCTTGCTGCCGCCGCTCGCCATCCAGGCCTGGACCGGGCTGGAACAACGGCGCGAGCACGAAGCGGCGCTGCGTGCCGAGGCCGTGGCGCAGACCCGCGCGCTGCAGGCG
>CAXTTB010000181.1:0-4071 GCA_964246905.1 uncultured Acetobacteraceae bacterium
GGCCAGCCCGCCCGCGCGCCCGCTGCCGGACCCCAGCAGCCCGGCCGGCGCGGCGCTGGCGCAGATGCGGGCGGTGGAGCGCGGCTTCGACCCGCAGCATTTCCTCAACGGGGCGGAGGCCGCGTTCCGCCTGATCGTCGGCGCCTTCGCCGCGGGCGACCGGGTGGCGCTGCGCCCGCTGCTGGCCGACGACACCTACCGCAGCTTCGAATCCGCCATCGCGGCGCGGGAGGCGGCGGGGGAGACGCAGCGGAGCGAGATCCGCGGCATCGAGGGCCTGACGGTCGAGGAGGCCGCGCTGTCCGGCAATCAGGCCGCCATCACGCTCCGCATCGTGTCGGACCAGGTGTCGGAAACGCTGGACCGCGACGGCAAGCCGGTGGCGGGCGCCGACGCGGTGGCGGAGATCACCGACATCTGGACCTTCGAGCGCGCCTTGGGCCAGCCCGACCCGGCCTGGCGGCTGTCCGCGGCTCGGTCCGGGTGATCGACTGCAGCCAGTGTCCCGACGTTGAGCGCGCGCCCGACAGGGTATCGGGTGCGTGGGTGATCCACGGGACCAGGCTGGACGCCGCCGCCCGTCTCTGTGCACCCGGCGCCTCGGCTATGCCTCCAGTGGCGCGGTTAGGCCATTGATCGCTCGCACCCGCGTTGCCGTGCGTGGTAGGTCGTGTGCGCTGAGCCGGTCTGCATACCACGCCGCCGCCCTACGGCTCCCGCGTGCCACAGCCGGATCGGCTGCAGCCCCTGCGTAACGAATTTCGGCTGCGAGGACGCGCTGCAGGGTAAAGGGCACTGGCACCTCATGGCCAACCGTGTGCGCCAACCCCTGCGCCGCAAGGCGCGTCAGCCCCCAGGAGAGTAGGAGGCGTAGCGCGGTGCCGTTACCGGCCCAGGCGGGCAGGCGCGTCACGGGCGCGCATAAGGGATCAAATGTGCAGCTTTGGATAGCGGCATCGATCCTATCGAGCAGGCTCATCAATCCCTCCTACGAATCGGCCGCACACCCTGCAGCGATCAACCGGAGCTGGCAAACAGCGGGTTTACGAGCGGCATACCCCACTCCGCCCACACTAAATCCTAAACGGGATACCACATTCCTAGAAGGCGCCGCCTTTTCCGCTTATGCTACGGCAGGAGACCCATTCGATGGCCGACGTCACACTTGAAATGCTGCAAGGATTGGTCCAGCGCAATCTGGACGAACAAGGCGCGATCCGAAAAGAGAATAACGAGATGCGTTCTCTGCTGCTGGCCCTGGTGGACCAGACCCGCCGCATCGAGCGGCGCCTGGCCGATGTGGAGAGGCGCTTGGGGGAAGTCGTGTCGGATGTCGAGTTGATGGTGAGGTCCGAGTTGATGGGCCGGATGGGCATTTTCGAGCAGCAAAGCCAGAACCGTTACGACGACCTGGCTGAACGTGTCGCGGCCTTGGAGGCTCGCTTCCCCGGCTGACCGTCGATAGCCCTGCACTCTGCATGGAGCCAACCGTGACGACAGGCGCTGCCTTGGCTGTTCGCTCGGCGCTCACCGTCATCGCCGCGATCCACCTCTACTGGGCCGCAGGCGGGACCGCCTGGAAAGCGGGCGCGATTCCGTCCAGGAGCGGGGTGCCGGTCCTGTCGCCCAGCCCGTTGGCCACCTCCCTGGTCGGCGTTGCCCTGCTCGGCATGGCGGTCGTGGTTGGTTCGACGTCCGGCCTGATCCCGCCGTTCCTGCCGATTGGCCTGCTGCGGGGCGCCAGCGCCGCGTTGGCCCTGGTCTTCGCGGCCCGGGCCGTTGGCGAGTTCCGCTACGTCGGCTTCTTCAAGCGGGTCCGGGGGAGCGTCTTCGCCGGGCGCGACACCGATCTCTACTCGCCCTTGTGCCTCCTGCTCGCGGTTTTGATCGCGTTCGTCGCTTCAAGTCCTCCGCCTGGCGGAACGGGCCGGGGCGGTTTAGAATAGACGCCATGCCGCACCGCCCCCGCGTCGCCCTGTTCGTCACCTGCCTCGTGGACCTGCACCGGCCCACGGTCGGCTTCGCCGCGATCAGGCTGCTGGAGCAGGCGGGGTGCCAGGTCGAGGTGCCGCGCGCCCAGACCTGCTGCGGCCAGCCCGCCTACAACAGCGGCGACCGCGCGACCGCGCGGGACATCGCCCGCGGCGTGCTGGATGCGTTCGGCGGCTACGATTACGTCGTGGTGCCGTCCGGGTCGTGCGGCGGCATGATCAAGCACCACCTGCCGCATCTGTTCGACGACGACCCCAACCTCCGCGCCCGGGCGGAGGCGCTGGGCGGGCGCACCTTCGAGCTGATCGGCTTCCTCACCGACGTGATGGGCATGGAGTCCGTCGCAGCCAGCTACCCCGGCACCGTCACCTACCACGACAGTTGCTCGGGCCTGCGCGAGCTGGGCCTCAAGGCGCAGCCGCGCGCCTTGCTGGCAGGCGTCGCCGGGCTGGAACTGCGGGAGATGGTGGAGCCGGAGGTCTGCTGCGGCTTCGGCGGCACGTTCTGCGTCAAATACCCGGAGATCTCGACCCGGATGGTGTCGGAGAAGGCCAAGGACGTGGCGGCGACCGGGGCCGACACGCTGCTGGCCGGGGACCTGGGCTGCCTGCTGAACATGGCGGGCCGGCTGTCGCGCGAAGGCAGCGCCGTGCGGGTCCGCCACGTGGCGGAGGTGCTGGCCGGCATGACGGGCGACGTGCCGCCCATCGGCCAGGCCCGCGGCGCCGGGAAGGGCTGATCAGCCGCCCATCATGCAGCCGGACGCCGCGGCGCCCCGGAACGCCTGCCCGGCCGGGATGGTGCGGAGCCGCCGGTACACGTCCCATGGCCCGGCGGATTCACCCGGCGCCTTGACCTGGAACAGGTGCATCGGGTGCGTGACGCTGCCGTTGGCGAGCAGGGTGCTGCGGCCGAACAGGGCGGCCTCCGCCGGCAGGCGCTTCATCGCGGCGACCGTCGCCCGGCCGTCGCCGGGGTCCGCGCCCGCCGCCACGGCGCGCAGCAGGTGCGAGGCCGCGGAGAACACCCCGGCATGGACCATGGTCGGCGCAATGCCGCGGTTGCGCAGGGCGATGGCGGCGGCGAACGCCCGGGTGCCGGGGTCGAGGTCCCAGTAGAACGGCTCCGTCACCAAGAGGCCCTGCGCGTCGGCCAGGCCGATGGCATGGACGTTGGTCACGAGGCACAGCAGGCTCGCCAAACGTTGCCCGCCGCGGGCGATGCCGAACTCGGCGGCCTGCTTCACCAAGGTCTCGAACGGCGCCCCGGTGCAGGCGAGGCCGATGACCTTGGCGCCGCTGGCCTGCGCTTGCAGCAGCAGGGCGGAGAAGTCGGGCGTCTCGTTCGGGAAGGCGGCCGATCCCAGCACGCGCCCGCCGGCGGCCTCCACCACGGTTGTCACGTCGCGCTGCAGGGCGTGGCCGAAGGCGTAGTCGGCGGTGAGGAAGAACCAGGTGTCGCCGCCCTCCGCCAGCAGCGCCGCGGCCGTGCCGGCGGCCAGCGCCGCGGTGTCGTAGGTCCATTGCAGGTGGTTCGGGCTGCACGCGGCGCCGGTCAGCGTGGCGGCGCCGGGGCCGCTGAACAGGGCGATGCGGTTGCGGTCACGCGCCACGTCGGCGATGGCGAGCGCCGTGGCGGAGTTCGGCACGTCCAGCACCGCGTGCACGCCCTCCCGGTCGAACCAGGCCCGCGCCAGGCCCGCGCCGACGTCCGGGCGGTCCCCCATGTCCGCCACCAGGATTTCGACCGCGAGGTCCGGACGCGCCTCCGCGGCCATGCGGGCAGCGACCACCGAGCCTTGCCCGGCGGCGGATGGCGCCGGGCCGGACAAGGTGGTGAGCACGCCAAGGCGAAGCGGCCGGAGCTGCGCGCGCGTGGGGTGGGACAGACCGGCGAGGGCGCTGGTGAGCAGGGTCCGGCGGGACAGGGGCATGGCGCGCTGTCTGCCAGGGCGGCGCGCGCCCGTCTATGGCGCTGGGCTGGCGCGGCGGGGCAATCGAACTGCTGCGGGAGGGCACGAGGACCGATCGCAAAGGACCCAGCCGCAAACCCCTGCGGGGTTTCGGCGCGCTCGTGGGC
>CAXTTB010000181.1:4081-5216 GCA_964246905.1 uncultured Acetobacteraceae bacterium
ATCCAGGGCCGCCAGCAGGGTCCTTGCCGTCCTGGATCGCCGCGCCGCCAGGGCGGCTCGCAATGACGGGGAAAAAGTCAGGGCAGAGGGCCGTTGGTATGAGTGTCGTGGCCGACGTCACGCGCGAGTGCCTGGCGGCCGTGGACACATTGGTCTCGGGCAGGCGGGTGGCGCGGGAGCTTGCCGTTCTCCTCGTCCGGCGAGGCACGCCGGGCGGGTTTGCGGGACGGCGGCGTCGTGCTCCTGGGACGCTCATGGAACCGGGCCGTGGGCGGTGCAGTCGGCGATCCGCCAGGCGGTGCGCGACAGGCCCAGCAGGCAGAACCCGTCCTTTACGGGATTGCCGTTCGCGCGCACCCTGACCGTCATGACGCCGGACGGACGGTCGATTCGGGGCGTGCCGCCGTCCGGCCGGGCACATCGACCCGGTGCCGGCGATGCTCCCATGCAGGCGGTTCATGAACATCAGGCGCACGCGCAGGTCCATGTCGGCCGCCTTGGCTTCGGCGCCATTCAATGACGGGCAGGCGTCGGGCTGCGCGACCAGTCCTTTCATCGGCAGGGCGGACGAGTCAGTGCCGGCCTTCGACCAGGCCTCGCAGAAGCCGAACAGCACCGCCGCCTTGCCGCGGATCTCGCTGAGGAAGGCGGTCAGCTCGCGGCCGTGGTCGATCCGGCCCGAAAGCTCGCTGCCCGACAGGCCGACATCGCTGGCCCGCAGCCAGGCGCACGGGTTGGCGGCGTCGTAGGCCGTGACGGCGACCCGGCGCCCGTCCTCCAGCGCCATCTGGTCGGCGTGACGCCCGGTCGGCAATAGCGTGCCGGTCTTGGCGCCCACGGTCCTGGAATAGTCCAGCAGGATCTCAGCACCCGTGCCGGGCACGCCCGGGATGGCGAGGCCGCCGCCAAAGCGCGCCTTTCAGCCGGCCGGCACGTCCGCGGTCAGCAGCTTGTCCGTGTTGGTGTTGTAGCTGCGCACGCGCGTGGTGCCCTCGGTGGCCGGCACCAGCCCCTCGTCGATGGCGAATGGCCCGGTGCCGGAGCAGAAGCCGGTCCCGCGTGTCATACCAGCGGCCTTGTGTTGACCCGTAAAGGATGGGTCAACGGCCGCCGGCATGGGTCTTTTTCGGCGCGC
>CAXTTB010000181.1:5316-7086 GCA_964246905.1 uncultured Acetobacteraceae bacterium
CCTGCACGGCAACGATACCGCTGGTGGCCCGCACCAGGCCGCTCCGGCCGTCGTCCGACACCCCGCACCGCTTGCACCCCAGCGCCGCCATCAGCCTCCGCCTGCCCAAGACCGCGGAATGCCCGATGATCGGTGCTATCTCAATTTAGAACTTTCAATTGCGTTACTGGTCTTATTCAGAGTCGAAAAGAAATCTGAGATATGACTTAATATTCAGATAAAAATTATAGAATTATAATAGCTTTGATAGAGATTTATGATTGAATAAGGCAGAGATAAATTTGATATCTTGCCGATGTCATCGCTCAAGATGTCCAGTTTTGCCATGTTTATGCTGTGCAAGCTAGAACGATCACTATCAGGTGGATTGAGCATCTGGCCGATTCCACGGGCACTACGCCATGAACGTCTCGACGCCGGACACGCGGGCGCGCTTCCTGACGCAGGTCGGACGGGCCATGGCGGCGTTCTGATCCCCGCTGGCACGCGGACTGCATGAACCCGGCCGTGCTGAGGGAGACCGCCTGATGACGAACACCTATGGCCCGACCCGCCGGCGCGTGGTCGCAGGTCTGGGCGCGGGCGCCGGCCTGCTGGCGTCCGGACACTGGGCGCCGGGGCGCGCGGCGCCGAAGCCGGTCACGGTCGGCTTCATCTATGTGGGACCCAAGGACGACTACGGCTACAACCAGGCCCACGCCGAGGGCGCCGCCGCCATCAAGCCCATGCCCGGCGTCACCGTGCTGGAAGAGGAGCGCGTGCCCGAAACCGACGACGTCGTGAAGACCATGCAGAGCATGATCAAGCTCGACGAGGCGTCGCTGCTGTTCCCCACGAGCTTCGGCTACTTCGACCCCTACATGCTGCGCGTGGCGGCGGGGGAGCCGGGCGTGCAGTTCCGGCACTGCGGCGGCCTGTGGGACAAGGCCAAGCACCCGATGAACACCGGGTCGTACTTCGGCTACATCGGCATGGGCCAGTACCTCAACGGCATCGTCGCGGCGCACGCCACGAAGTCCAAGAAGCTCGGCTTCGTCGCGGCCAAGCCCATCCCGCAGGTGCTGATCAACGTGAACAGCTTCGCACTCGGCGCGCGCTCGGTCGATCCGTCCATCACGGTGGCCGTCGTGTTCACCGGCGACTGGTCGATGCCCATCAAGGAGGCAGAGGCGACCAACGCGCTGATCGACGGCGGCGCGGACGTGATCACCTGCCACGTCGATGGGCCGAAGGTGGTGGTGCAGACCACGGAGGGCCGCGGCGCCTTCACCTGCGGCTACCACGCCAACCAGTCCGCCTTGGCGCCCAAGGGCTACCTCACCGGCGCCGAGTGGAACTGGGCAGAGGTGTACAAGATGTATGCGGCCAAGATGCAGGCGGGGGAGACGCTGCCGAACTTCACCCGCGGCGGGCTGGCGGAGGGCTTCATAAAAATGTCCCCCTACGGCCCGGCGGTCAGCGAGGCCGCGCGCAAGCGGGCCGACGCCGCGAAGGCCGAGATCATGAAGGGCGGCTTCGCCGTGTTCAAAGGCCCGCTCCAGGACAACACGGGCAAGCAGGTGATCGCCGCCGGGTCTGCTTATCCGGAAACCGCCATCGAGCTTGAGTCGATGAACTGGCTGGCGGACGGCGTGAAGGGCTCGCTCGCCTGAGCGCGACGGACGCAGCGGTCGCCGCCCCGCCGCGGCCCAGGGCCGACCGCCCCGTACGGCGGCGGCCGGCGGGGGGGGCGGGGCGGGTGCCGCGGGGAGCCAACCAGGCGGCGGGGTG
>CAXTTB010000182.1:0-7028 GCA_964246905.1 uncultured Acetobacteraceae bacterium
GGCACGGACATCGCCGGGTGCCCGGTCACGTCGAACGGCGCCGTGTTGTTGATCATCTCGAACGCCCGCTGCACGTAGAGGCCCAGCCCGGCATCCACCGGCGGCAGCGCGGTGGCAACCACCGGCAGCGTCGGCATCAGCAGCAGGTCGTACTGCGCGAGCGCCGCGTCATAGGCGGCGCGCAACCGACGCGCGATGTTCTGCGCCTTGGCGTAGTAGCGCCCGCGATAGGTTTTTGTAAAATACTCGCCGACGAACATGCTGATCTTCAGCGTGTCCGACAGGTCGTTCGCCCGCTCCCGCCAGGCGGCGTGGGCGTCGAGCAGGCCCACGTTGTACTGGCCCTTCCAGTTGAAGCCCATGCCGTTGCCGTGCATCATCTGCACCTGCAGGCCCTCGTTGCCGATGGGCGACCACACGTCCTTGCCGATGCGGTGCATGGGGACGCTGACCTCCTCGACGACGGCACCCAGCCCAGCCAGGCGCTCGCCCGCCGCCCGCACCTTGGCATCGACGCCCGGCTCGGAGTTGGGCCAGCCGAACCCCTCCGTCACCACGCCGATGCGCAGGCCCCGCACGCCGCGGCCCAGCGCCTCCGTGTAGCGGGCGGTGGTGCAGCCCATCTGCCGGGGGTCGAGGCCGTCCGGCCCGGCCAGGACCTCCAGCAGCAGCGCGTTGTCCGCGACCGTCGCGGTCATCGGCCCCGTGTGGTCGATGGTCGCCTCGATGGGCATGACGCCGGTGTAGGGCACGAGGCCCCAGGTGCCCTTCATGCCGTAGATGCCGCAGAACGACGCCGGGATGCGGATCGACCCGCCCTGGTCGCCGCCGATGGCCATATCGACCTCGCCCCCCGCCACCAGCGCGGCGGAGCCGGAGGACGAGCCGCCGGCGGAGTGGCCGCGCTTGTATGGGTTGTGCACCGGCCCCAGCGCCCCGGTGTGGCTGCCGCCCGACAGGCAGAACGCCTCGCAGTGCGCCTTGCCGAGGATGGTCGCGCCCGCGTCCAGCATCCGGGTCACGATGGTTGCGTCCTGGTCCGGCACGTAGCCCTCCAGCGTCGCCGACCCGTTCATCATCGGCACGCCGGCCAGGCACACGTTGTCCTTGAGCGCCACGGTCTTGCCGGCGAGCGGCCCGGACTCGGCACCCTTCACCACGCTCTTCACGTACCAGGCGTTGTGCTCGTTCTCCTCTGCGCCCGGCTGGTAGCCCGGCGTGCGCGGGTAGCGCACCACGGGCTTGTCGTCCGGCAGCGCGTCGATGACCCGGTACGACTCGACGGCGCCGTCCATCAGCGCGTGGAAGAGGCCCAGCCGTTCCTCGGACAGCTCCATGCCCAGGTCGAACACGATGTCCTGCAACTGGGAAAGGGTCGGCTTCTCGACGCTCATGGCTGGCTCCTTGAGGGTTGGGGTTATGCCGCCATGCCGACGAACTCGGCGATCAGCGCCGGGTCCTGCACGGCTTCGGGGGTGGTCTCGCGGGTGATGGCGCCCTTCTGGATGATGAGGATGCGCTGGGACAGCTCCGCGATGAACTTCAGGTTCTGCTCGACCAGCACCACCGTGACCGCGCCGCCGCGGGACAATGCCTGCAGCGTCTCGATGATCTCGTCGATGATGGAGGGCTGGATGCCCTCCGTCGGCTCGTCCAGCAGCATCAGCTTGGGTGCGCCGCACAGGCAGCGGGCCAGCGCCAGCAACTGCTGCTCCCCGCCGGACAACGCGCCGCCGGTGCGGTCCAGGAGGCGCCGCAGCCGCGGGAACGTGTCCAAGACCCCCTCGACGGTCCGCCGCTCGTCTTGCCGCGACAGCAGGCAGCCCATGCGGAGGTTCTCCATGACGCTGAGCGCCGGGAAGATCTGGCGGCCCTGCGGCACGTAGCCGATGCCGAGCCGGGCGCGCGCCGTGGGCGACGCCCCGGTGATGTCGCGCCCCTCGAACCCGACGCGCCCGCCGGTCGCCGGCAGGTAGCCCATCAGGGTGCGCAGCAGGGTGGACTTGCCCATGCCGTTGTGCCCGAGGATGCCGACGAACTCGCCCGGCGCCACGGCAAGGTTCACCCCGGCCAGGATCGGGATGCGGCCGTAGCCGGAGCGCAGCCCGTCCACCTGCAGCATCATGCGGCCTGCTTGCCCAAATAGACGTCGCGCACCGCCGGGTCGGCCATCACGCGCCCCACGTCGTCCTCGACCAGGATGCTGCCCTGGTTGAACACCGTGACCGTGGAGGCGATCATGCGGATGAACTGCATGTCGTGCTCGACCACGATCAGCGCATGGGTCTGGTTGATCTCGCGGATCAGGGCTGCGGTGCGCAGCACCTCCTCATGCGTCATGCCGGCCGCCGGCTCGTCCAGCAGCACCAGCTCCGGCTCCTGCGCCAGGACAGTGGCGATCTCCACCCATTGCCGCTGCCCGTGCGCGAGCTGGCCGACCAGGCGCCCGGCGATGGCGGCGAGGCGCAGGCGCTCCAGCGTCTCGTCCGTGGTGCGCCGGGCCTGCCGCGCCGAGCCGCGCCGGGCGGCCGCGACGAACACGTTCTCCCGCACCGACAGCCCGTCGAACACGTTGGGCACCTGCGTCTTGATGCCGACGCCCAGGCGCGCGATCTGGTGCGGCTCCGCCCCGGTGATGTCCCGCCCGCGCAGCAGGATGCGCCCGGCGCTCGGCTTGAGCTGCCCGGTCAGCATCTTGAAGAACGTGCTCTTGCCCGCCCCGTTCGGGCCGATCAGGCAGCGCAGCTCCATCTCGCGCAGGCTGAAGTTGACTTCATCCACCGCGGTCACGCCGCCGAACCGCATGGTGGCGCCCTGGGCTTCCAACAGCGGCACGCTCACGGCTTCGCCTCCACCGGCGCGGCCTCCGCCACCCGGCCCCGGCGCATCCCCGGCACCTGGCGGAACAGCCCCTGCACGACCGGCACCAGCCCCTGCGGCACCAGCAGCACGAACACCACCAGCACCGCGCCCAAGACCAGGTTGGCGTTCACCACTTCCTGCGCCCCGATCACCGAGATCAGGTACTGGATGCCAACCGCGCCCAGGATCGGCCCGAGCAGCGTGCCCAGGCCGCCCACCAGCACGTAGATCAGCACCTGCGCCGAGGACGCCAGCCCGAACACCGTGGGGCTGATGAACGATCCCCAGTTGGCGTACAGGCACCCAGCCAGCCCGGCGATGCCGCCGCCGATGGCGAACACCAGGAGCTTGTACAGCCGTGCGTCGTAGCCCAGCAGTTGCGCCCGGGTCTCGTTCTCCCGGATCGCCACCACGACCCGGCCGAAGCGGCTGGCGAGGATCGCGCGCAGCAGCACATAGACCAGGATCAGCGCGCCCATCGCCACGTACCACGTCTGCTGCGGGTCGAGCGGCGAGGACGGATCGCCGGGCACGTTGAGCGGCGGCACGGAGGGCATCCCGTTGAACCCGCCCAGCGGCGCGCTGCCGATGGTGTAGAAGTCGCCCGCCGTCGAGTTCACCACGTTGAACAGGATCACCGTCACCGTCAGCGTGATGACGCCGATATAGGCGTCGCTGATCCGCCCGTAGAACATGAAGTAGCCGAGCAGCGCCGCGAACAGCGTCGGCACCAGCACCGACAGCAGAACGGGCACCGTGCTGTCCCCCATGTTCATGACGGCCACCGCGTAGGTGTAGCCGCCCAGGCCGAAGAACGCGGTCTGCCCGAACGACATGATGCCGCCATAGCCCCAGATGAAGCCTTGGCTGAGCGCCAGCACCGCCATGGCGACGAACACCGTCATCTGCAGCAGGCCGAACAGGTCGAACACCATCGGCAGGCCGAGCAGCAACGCGAGTCCCGCCGCGACCATGGCGGCGAAGCTGGCCCAGCCGGTCACAGGCTCCTCCGCAGCAGGCGTCCGGTGATGCCTTGCGGCAGGATGCGGATCATGACCAGCGCCGCCAGCAGCAGCGCCACCTGCCCGAACACCGGGGTGGTGAGGAAGGTCGCGACCTCGCTGATGCTGCCGAACAGCGTGGAGGCGAGGCCGGTGCCGGTGACGATGGCCGGCCCCCCGCCCAGCACGGTGATGAAGGCGCGCGCGATGAACGCGCCGCCCATCACCGGCGACACGCCGGACACCGGCGCGAGCACCCCTCCCGCCAGCCCGGCCAGCGCGGAGCCGAGCGCGAACGTCGCCATGTAGATCCGCGGCGGCGCCACGCCCAGCGCCGCCGCCATGTCCGGGTTCTGCATGGTGGCGCGCACGATCAGGCCGAACCTGGTGAAGCGCAGCACCAGCCACACCCCGCCCGCCATCGCCGCCGCCACCGCGATCACGAACCACGAGTACAGGCTGGTCTGGTAAGGGCCGATGGCGAAGCCGCCGAACGGCGCCGACACCCCGCGCACCGTGGTGCCGAAGATGGTCGTGATCAGCCCGATCACCGCGAGGCTGAGGCCCCAGGTCGCCAGCATGGTGTCGATGATCCGGCCGTACAGGAACCGGATGAACAGCCGCTCGACCAGCAGCCCGAACAGCCCCACCGCCAGGGGTGCCGCGACCAGCATCGCCAACCACAGGTTCAGCCCGGCGTTGGCGCTGACCACCGTGGTGTAGGCGCCGAGCATCAGGAACTCGCCATGCGCCAGGTTGATGACCCGCATCATGCCGTAGATCACGCCGAGGCCGAGGCTGAGCAGCACCAGCACCGCGATGCTGTTGGCGACGTTGAACAGCAGGAGTGCGCCGAGCGCCATGGCCGGCTCTCAGGTCTTCACGTCGATGACGAACTGCTTGCTCAGCTTCGGTTCACGGATCAGGTCGCACACCGCCGCGGTGTCCGCCGGCGCCTGGTCCGGGTAGGACTGGAACACGTCCCATTTCCGCTCGGCCGCCTTGGCCAGGTAGGCGTTGCGGACCACGTGGTGCGTCGCGTGGTCGATCGTCACCTTGCCCGACGGGCCATCGACGGCGATGCCGCCCTCCAGCGCCTCCGTCACCTTCATGCGGTCGAGCGACCCGGCCTTCCTCACCCCCTCCGCCCACAGCTTGAAGCCCTCGTAGTTGGCGCAGGCCAGCTCGCTGATGTACGGCAGGCCGTCGCCGAATTTGGCGCGCACCGCCTTCACGAACGCCGTGCTGGCTGGGGTGGACAGCTCCTCGTAGTAGCCGTAGCTCGTCACCACGCCGTTGCTCTCGGAGGGCGCGATGGTGGCGATCTCGTTGACCAGGCCGAAGGTGGTGGAGGCGATCGGGATCTTGTCCTTCATCCCCGCCGCCGCCCACTGCCGGTAGAACGCGGTGTGGTTGGAGCCGACCAGCGCCGACAGCACCACGGACGGCCCGGCCTGCTGGATCTTGCTGATGGTCGCCGCGAACTCCGTCACGTCGAGCGGGAAGAACTCGGTCGCCTGCACCGTGCCGCCGCCGTCGCGCACGTACTTGCCCATCCACTTCGCGGTGATCTGGCCGTAGTTGTAGTCGGCGGCGATGATGTACGCCTTCTTGCCCCAGGTTTCGAGCGCGTAGGGCACCAGCTTGTTGACCGTCTGCGCCGGGGTGGTGCCGGTGCAGAAGCAGTCGCGGTCGCACACGCCGCCTTCGTACAGCACGTTGTAGAAGTAAAGCGTCGCGTAGCGGTCGAACACCGGGCGGATCGCCTCCCGCGACGCCGAGGTGATGCCGCCGTGCACGACGGCCACCTTGTCCTTCAAGGCAAGCTGCTGGGCGTACTGCGAGTAGAGCTGGATGGTGGACTGCGTGTCGTAGTTGACCAGCTCGACCGGGCGCCCCAGCAGCCCGCCGCCCGCGTTCAGCTCGTCCACCGCGAGCCGGATCGTGGCGTACATCGCCTGGCCGGAGGACCCGATGGGGCCGGACAGGTCGAGCAGGCTGCCGACCTTGATCGGGGCGGCGGCCCGCGCGTGCCGGGCCACCAGCGGCGCCGCGAGCGCGCCCCCCGCAAGCGTGGCGGCCGATTGCAGCAGGCCGCGGCGCGAGGGACGGGATGGGGGCATGATGTACTCCGGGATGGCGGCGGTGATGGCTGACGGTGGTCGTTGAACAACAAGCAAATCCCAGGCCACCAAGCCTGGCGGCGCTGGTTTCGCGGCGGTGCAGGCTGAACCGTATCGTCCCGTCGCGCAACACGGCGGTCCGGCGTCGTGCTGCTCAGCGTGCCGATATGGAGGCGAGGTGCAAGGGAAGGGGCCTGGGGCCTGCGGCTCCAGTGAGGTCCAGGGGCGAGGCCCTTGGCCTTTCTCCAAATATGGGCATCACTCCGCGGAGCTTGTCCAGGCACGGCCAAGCACAGAACCGGGGGAAACGACCATGAGCACCACAGCCCTGCCGCAGCCGCGCCGGCGCGGCCTGCAATCCCTGGCGCCGATGTTCGTCGGGCTGTTCGAGCGCTACATGCCCGACCCCTTCGTGCTGGCCATCGGGCTGACCGCGGTCACGGCCGTGCTCGCGCTGCTGATCGCGCCCAAGGGGTCGCCGGCCAACATCGTGACCACCTGGTACGGCGGGATCTTCGCCATCCTCGGCTTCGCCTTCCAGATGATCCTGATCCTGGCGACCGGGCACGCGCTGGCCCATGCCCCGGTGGTGGCGCGGCTGCTGCGCCGGCTCGTGGGTCTCGCGCGCACCGCCAACCAGGCGGTCGTGCTCACCTTCCTGGTCGCCGCCGCGGCGTCGCTGCTGAACTGGGGCTTCGGCCTCGTGGTGGGCGCGATCCTGGCGCGCGAGGCGGCGCGGCAGGTGCGGGTGGACTTCGGCTGGCTGGTCGCCGCCGCCTATTCCGGCTTCGTCGTGTGGGCGAGCGGCATCTCCTCCTCCATCGCGCTCACCCAGGCGACGCACGGCAACGCGCTGAACATCGTGGAGAAGCTGACCGGCCAGATGCTGCCGCTGTCCGACACGGTGTTCGCGACGTTCAACTGGCTGCCGACCCTCCTGATCGTGCTGCTGATGCCGGCCGTGTTCGTCGCCATCCGTCCGGCCGACGCGGACGTGGTGCCCTTCGTGCCGGAGGCGGAAGCGCCGCCCCCGGCCCCGGAC
>CAXTTB010000183.1:0-6968 GCA_964246905.1 uncultured Acetobacteraceae bacterium
AGCACGGACCAGATCAACCATCTGGCGACGGAACTCAGGCGAATACGGCGGACGGATTTTGGGCATTAGGAGACACCTCTGGCGAAAGCTTCAGGGTGTCCACGAAACCGGGGCAACCCCAGTCGATTTGTCAGGGCATGTCGTCTTCCAGTACTGGGCGCCCGACACGGGAAGTTGTGCCAACGAGGCGATCGTGCCGTTCGGTGCGAGGATCTCGGCGGCTACGCTGACGGCACTCGCCGTTGACACGATGGCGCTGCGGGACGACGCCTGACGCAACCGGGAGTCGTGCGCAATAACACGCGATAACATTCCTTCTCGCGTGCTATTCGCGCCCTCCGGATGCGGAGATCAGCCGGGCACCTCAAACGATTTCGAGGTAGTCTCGGTCGGCAAGCGGCGGGAACGGAGCACCGGGAAGCGTCTGGTACCAGAACGCGACCGAGGCGATGTCGTCCTGCAGCGGCAGGTAACGTCGGTCCTTCTTGTCCGTGCGCCATCCGAGCGCCTGGATCGTTATTCGGATGTCCCGCTCGAACCGGATTGGGTCGCAGATATGCCAGCGATACAGCCCGAACCGCTGTTGCGCGTTGTAGGTGCCGTCCGGGCGGATGATCTGGGGCAGGCCGGCGTACGGGGTGGTGAATGCCACATAAGCGCGCGGGAAGGCCGGGTCGACGGTGCCGCAGTCGAAGTTGTAGGCGCCGCAGAAATAGTCTTCCGTCCCGGTCCCGCAGATCGTCGGGAACGTGTCCCCGTCCAGGAAGAACTTGATTTCACCCTCGCCCCACCAGCCCGAGTTGTTCACACCCCACGCCACGTAGGTGCCCACGTACTGGCCCCGGCCAGCGACGCCTTCCAGGATCGTGTAGTCTTGCTTATACGGTAGCGGGTTGGTGCGGCGGAACTGCGCGTGAAAGTAGGCAGCGTCCTCTGGCACGTCGGTGAGGACGTAGTTGATTTGGTAGTAGACGATCGCGTGGTCGACCGGGTCGCGGTTCTCGAGCGTCACGCGGGCATGGCCGCGGAACGGCATCTCCCAGTAGCAGTTGAACGCCCGGCCGGGGTTCACGCAGACCGCGAGCGAGGACACCTGCGCGTAGCTGTTCCAGCCGCAGGCGAAGAAGTCGCCGAGCGGCACCTCGACCGACGGGTGTTCCTGGCCGTCCCAGTACATGCGCAGGATAAGGTCGCGCCAGCGCACGTTGGCCGGCGTCAGCCAGATCTGCTGGATGGCGCCCGGACCGTCGATGTCGGCCAGCACGCGCGTCTCCCCGGGCTCTATACGCACCGAGGGCGAGATCTTCCAGCCCCGCCCGAGACCACGGGCATGGACCGCGCCGGTGCCCTCGGCGGCCTGGCCGCCGCCGCCCTTGGCGCCGGTGAAGTTCTCGGGCGAGATCGAACGGGTCTTCGCGTCGGACAGACGGAACAGGTTGCCGAGGTTCACGCCCAGGCCGGAGAACTGCGCCATGATCGCTCCTATTTCAGGCCGGTGGTCTTGATGGAGTCCATGATCTGCCGCTGGAACACCACGAACAGCGCCAGCATGGGCATCGCCACCACGGTCGAGGCCGCCATGGTGTAGTTCCAAGACGCGGTATACTGGCCCTGGAAGCTGGCGATGGCGACCTGCACCACCCATAGCCGCTGGTCGCTGACGATCGTGAGCGGCCATAGGAACGCGTTCCAGTTCGCCAGGAAGAACAGGATTGCCAGCGCCGCCAGGATGGGACGGCTGAGTGGCAGGATGACGCTCCAGTAGATGCGCCAATAGCCCGCGCCGTCGACGATCGCCGCCTCCTCGATCTCCAGCGGCACGCCGAGATAGAACTGCCGCAACAGGAATATCCCGAAGGCGTTGAAGATCGCGGGCACGATCAGGCCGGCATAGCTGTTCAGCAACCCGAGCGCGCGAATTAGCACGAACAGCGGCACGATGATGACCGGCAACGAGACCAGGAAGGTCGCGAACATGCTGAGGAAGATTGCCTCGCGTCCGGGGAAGCGCAGTCGGGCGAGCGCGTAGCCCGCCATCGAGTGCAGCAATAGCGCCACCGCCGTCACCACCGTCGAGACCAGCAGCGTGTTGAACAGGAAGCGGAGGAAGTCGAACTGGGTGAACACGGCGATGAAGTTGGCCAGCGTCGGGTGCGGCGGCAGCAGGCCGGTGCCGAACACCTCGCCCTGCGGCTTGAACGCGGTCGAAAGCATCCAGAGCAGCGGCGCCACCGCCATAAGCCCGAGGATCAGCGCGCACAGCGACAGGATTGCCGGAACCGCCCGCCTATTCAAACCGCCCGCCTCGGGTGAGCCGGAACAGCAGCAGCGTGAGCGCCAGCAGGATGACCACGAGCGTGGTGGCCATGGCGGCGGCATAGCCGAACTCGTTGAACTGGAACGCCTGCTGATAGATGTAGTAGATCGTGAGTTCGGTCGCGTTGGCCGGGCCGCCCTTGGTCATGACGTAGATCAGGTCGAACGCCTGGCCGCCGGCCACCGCTGTCACCGTCGCGACCAGGATGACGAAGAAGCTGGTGGGTCGCAGCAGCGGCAGCGTGATGGCGAGGAACGCCCGCCACGGACCGGCGCCGTCGAGCCGGGCGGCCTCGTAATATTCGGCTGGAATGTCCTGCAGGCCGCCCAGGAAAACCAGCATGTAGAAGCCCATCAGGAACCACAGGCTGACCACCACCACGGCGATGAGAGCGAGGTTCGGATCGCCCAGCCAAGACCGGCCGCCGAGCCCCACGAGGGACAATGCCCGGTTCACCGGACCGATCTTGTCGACCAGCAGCACCTGCCAGACCAGCGCCACCACCACCAGGCTGACCATCTGCGGCAGGAAGAACAGGCTCCTGAGCAGGCCGGAGATGCGCGACCGACGCTGCACCATGAGGGCCAGCGCCAAGCCCGCCACGTAGAGGCTCGGCACCAGCATCGCCACGTAGAGCAGCGTCACTTTCAGGCTTTGCAGGAACAGCGCGTCGGACAGCATCCGACGATAGTTCGCCAGCCCCGCGAACCGGATGCCGCCGAAGCCGTCGACCTCGTAGAACCCGAGACCCAGCGCCAGCAGCATCGGGAACGCCGCGAACATCCCCAGGCCGACCGCGTCGGGCGCCACGAACAGCAGGCCGGCCACCGCCTCGCGGCGGCGCACCGACCACCGGGTGCCGCGAGCCCGCTTGCTCCGCAGGATCAAAGTATCTTGGCGCCCGCATACCCTGCCAGGAACGAGTCGAGCTGCCGCGACGCCGCCTCGGCTTGCGCCGCGGGTTCCGCGTTGCCGAGCTGGCAGGCCTGGATGGCGTCGGAGATGATCTTGTATACCTGCGGCGGCACCCGCGGCTCGGACCGGGTGCCGGGATAGATCTGCTCGGTGAACGTCTGCATCAGCCCGCTCCCGAAGGCGGCGCGGCCGGCCTCGAACGCCGATGTTCGGGGCGGCATGTCGCTCTTCGCCACGGTGCACCAATCGACCATCCGGGCGAGCGAGTCAGGGCTGCGGGACGCCAGCGCCCAGGCGCAGAACTGCCCGGCGGCCTCGGGGTTCCTGCCCCGCGCATTGGCGACGATGGCCCAACCACCGCCGACCGTGACGTACTTGCCACCCGGGGGCAACGGCAGCTTGAACACTCCGTAGGGCACATCCTTGGCGCCCGCCTGCATCGCGCTGAGGCCCCAAATCCCGCAGTTCTGCATGGCGCAATAGCCGGAGCCAAGATTGGGCACGATGTCCCAGGCGCCGCCGCCGAGCGGCTTGCGTGGCGACACGCCGGACTGCACCACGTCACGCCAGAACTTGAGCGCCTGCACCGTGGCCGGCCCGTTCAACGCGCTGCGTCCGTCGGCGCCCTGGAACTCGCCGCCGCCCTGCCACAGGAACGGATACCAGGTGAAGTTCTGGTAGTAGCCCGGCGTCGTCTCGAACAGCAGGCCGAAGCGGTCCGACGTGGTCAACCGCTTGCCGACATCGAGAAGCTGTTGCCAGGTCTTCGGCAAGTCGGCCTCGCCGAGCCCGGCCTTGGCGAAGAGATCCTTGCGGTAGTACATCGCCATCGGCTCGACTTCCATCGGCACGCCGTAGACGCGGTCGCCGACCTTTCGGCTCGCCATGACGCTTGGCGCGAAGTCGGCCTGGGTGACGGCATCGATGTAGGGTGTCAGGTCCTGCAGGACGTGGCCGTTGTAGTAGCGCAGGAAATCGCCGGGGCTGATGACGAAGATGTCCGGCCCCTGCCCCGACGCGAAGGCGGTCGGCAGCTTCGAGCCGTTCATGTACTCCCCGTTGGGGATATACTCGAGCTGGACCTTGACGTCGTGCGTGTCGTTCCATGCCTTTACCATGTTCTCGAACCATTTCGCCTGGCTCGGAACGGTGCCGCCCGGCGCATAGAACTGCCAGAACTTCAACGGCCCGGCATCCGCCCTGACGACCCGTGGCATACTGGCCAAGACGGCCGCTCCCGCGAGGTTCGCGCCATGGGATAGAAGCCGCCGCCGCGTCGGCATCGGTGCTGACACCTGGCTCGTCTCGCCCGCCATCTTGTTGCTCCCTGTTCACTCGCGGTCTTCGCCGCGTGCGCCGCTCGAGGTCTGGAACGATCCTGCTAGCTACATCAGGTGGGTTTTCCTGGCAATCGGGACGGGCTTTCGTGGCAGGCTCGGCGGCGGTGGCACAGAGGACGGGCGGTGGCATGGGGACGATCCGGGTCGGCATCGTGGGTTGTGGCGAAGTGTCGCAGGTCATGCACATCCCGGCGCTGCGACAACTGCCCGACAGGTTCGTCATCACAGCGCTCTGCGACACGCAGCAAGCAGTGCTGGCCGGCGTCGCCGCGCGGATGAACGCGCCGCTGGAGACGGGCGCCGATTATCGCGACCTGGTGGCCAGCCCGATGGTCGACGCGGTCCTGGTCGCCAACCCCAACATTTTCCATGCCGAAGTGGCCCTGGCGGCCATGGCGCATGGCAAGGACGTGCTGATCGAAAAGCCCATGTGCGTCACGTTGGCCGAGGCCGATGCCTTGAGCGAGGCAGGCCGCCGGACTGGCCGTATCGCGCAGGTCGGCTACATGCGGCGGTATGCCGGCGCGTTGCAGGAAGCGGCGGATCTGGTCTCCGAGCGGCGCTCGTGCATCCGCCTGGCGCGGGTGCACGACGTGGTCGGCCGCAATGCCGTGATCGTCGACGACACCTCGGCAGTCATCCGCGCTCCGGACCCGAGCGGGCAGCACGCGGCTCGGCTGCGGCAACGCGAGCGAGACCGGGTCGCCGAGGCGATCGGGGGTGGCGATGGCGCGCTCGCGGCGAGCTATGGGTTGCTGCTCGGGCTCGGCAGCCACGACCTGTCCAGCATGCGCGCGTTGCTGGGCCGGCCCCGGCGCGTGCTGCACGCGACGCAGCGGCACGACGGGCAATACCTCACGGCGACCTTCGACTATGGCGACTTCGTCTGTCTGTTCTCGATCGGCTTGGATGAGATTCCCCGCTACGACACATACCTCGAAGTCTACGCCGCATCGAAGGTCATCCGCGTCGACTACGACACGCCCTATGTCCGCAACGTCCCGGCGCGCCTCACGACCGTCGAGGCGCATGGGGCTGCCGGCGTCAAGCGGCAGACGAACTTCGCTTCCCGCCGCGACTCGTTCGTGGCCGAGTGGCTGGCCTTTCACGCCTGCGTCACCAAAGCTGCAGCGCCCCGCACGACGATCGAGGATGCGCGGGTCGATCTCGAGCTATCACTTGAGATCATCCGGTGCATCGGAAACGAGGCCGCACGCCAGGCATGACATCAGAAATGGAGCCTCCTCAGCGACCGGCAGCCAAGCCAACTTCAGCGGCGGGAGAGGTTGGAAAAATCTTGAAGTAGCAACCTACACGTCCGGAACCGGCGAAGGCTTCTTCAGAAATGCCAGACTTGCACGCGCGAATATGTCCGGACGCATCGGGTTATCGTGTTCGACCACCATCCAGGGCGCGCCAAGGGCTTGGCAGGCGCTCCAAAGGCCCGGCCAATCCATCGTGCCGCTCCCGATGTCGGTCCAGCCGTCCTCGTCCTGTCTTTCCCCGGCGCGCCGCCATCCGGCCGGACAGCACGGAAGCGATGTCCTCGCCCATATGATGGCGGAATGGTAGATGTCGTACAGGATGCCGATTTCCGGCCGGCCGATATCGCGCACGATGTCGAGTGCCTCCGATGTCGAGGGCAGGAAGTAGCCGCTGTGGTCAACCAGCGTGTTGAGCGGCTCGACTGCCAAGGTGATGCCGCTGCCGCTCAGCAGGTCGGCGGCCCGTCGCAGGCAGTTCGTCAGGGCGTGGCGCTGCTCGTCTCGCGGCCAGCCGGCATGATCCGGGCCGGCCTGGGCAATCAATGTCGGCGCGCGCAGCCGCCGGGCGGTGGCGATGGAATGGCCGAGACCATCGAGGAACTGTTCGTGACAGGCGGGATCGGTCAGCGCGACCATCGGCTCGGCGACGAACCCGGTGACAGGCAGGCCGGTTTCGCCCAGCGTCCGCTCTACCGCATCCAGATCCTTGTTCCACCGTCCCCAGAACTCCACGCCGCCGAGCCCCGCCGCGCGCGCGCGAGGCGGATACGGTCGGCGAAGTCGGGCGCCTCCGCGGCGAACAGCCACTCGATTGGGGCGGACTAACGCACTCTGCTTTTGAGTGGAGGTAAGAAGGGGCTCACGTCATCATCGAGCGCATGTTCTGCCGCCTCCAGGACTGGCGCCGCCTTGCAACCCGCTTCGACCGCAACGTCAAGAACTCCATGGCTGCCGTCAGCCTCGCCGCAGCCGTCTTCTGGCGGCTGTAGTGAGTCCGGCCCCTAAGTTGAGCCTGCCAAGCCTACGGCCCGAGACTCACTTTTAACCTACGTGACCGCTATGGTCAGAACCCGATGGATCGCCAAGGGCGGGTTTTGAAGCGATCAACGCCGGCGCGCTTGGCGAGGCTGT
>CAXTTB010000184.1:0-6950 GCA_964246905.1 uncultured Acetobacteraceae bacterium
GATGCGCGCGGTCCTCGGGCTGGTGCCGCCGAGCCGGGGCGCCATCCGCGTCCTCGGCCGCCCGGCGGCGCGCGGCAACCCGGCCGTCGGCTACATGCCGCAGGCCCGCGGCGCCGTCGCCAGCATGAGGCTCAGCGGCTGGGACTTCGTCGCCGGGGTGGTGGACGGCCACCGGCTGGGCCTGCCCTTCATCGGCAAGGCGGCCCGGGCGGAGGTGGACCGGGCGCTCGGCCTGGTCGGCGCCCGTGACCTGGCCCGGCGCCCGCTGGCCGAAACCTCCGGCGGCGAGCGGCAGCGCCTGCTGCTGGCCCAGGCGCTGATCGGGCGCCCGCGCCTGCTGCTGCTGGACGAGCCGCTGATCAGCCTCGATCCGCACCATCAGCGCGGCGTGGTGGAACTGGCGCGGTCGCTGCAGGCCGAGCTTGGGATCACCGTGCTGTTCAGCGCGCACGAGCTGAACCCGCTGCTCGGCGCGCTCGACCGGGTGCTCTACCTCGGACGCGGCCAGGCGGCGCTCGGCACGGTGGAGGAGGTCATCACGGGTCCGGTGCTGTCGCGGCTGTATGGGTCGGAGATCGACGTGGTGCGCGTGAGCGGCCGGATCTTCGTCATGTCCGGACGCCACGACGCGGAGTTCTGCGACCACCGGCACGACGCCCATGCTTGACTACGACTTCATGCAGACCGCCTTCGCGGCGGCGGGCGTGGTCGCGGTGGTCTCGGGCGCGGTCGGCTACTTCCTGGTGCTGCGCGGCCAGACGTTTGCCGGGCACGCGCTGGCGCATGTCGGCTTCACCGGCGCCACGGGCGCGTTCCTCGTCGGCATCGCGCCGCTTTGGGGGTTGGTGCTGGCGACCGTGGCCGCCGGGGTCGGCATGGGGCTGATGGGGGAGCGGCTGGCGCAGCGGGACGTGGCCATCGGCCTCGTGCTGTCGCTGTCGCTCGGGTTCGGCCTGCTGTTCCTGCACTTCTACACCGCGTTCGCGACGCAGGCGACGGCGCTGCTGTTCGGCAACGTGCTGGCCGTGGATGCCGGCACGGTCTGGACGCTCGCGGCGCTGGGCGCCGTGAGCCTCGCGGCGCTCGCCGTCATCTCCCGGCCGCTGCTGTTCGCCAGCCTGCAGCCGGAGCTGGCCGAGGCGAAGGGCGTCTCGCTGCGGTTGTACTCCGTGATGTTCCTCGCCATCGTGGCGCTGGCGACGGCGGAGTGCGCGCAGATCGTCGGCGTGCTGCTGGTGTTCTCGCTCATGGTCGGCCCGGCGGCCACGGCCCAGCGCCTGACGGGCGGCGTGGGCCGCGGCATCCTGCTCTCGATGGCCCTGGCGCTGGCGGAGGCCTGGCTCGGCATCGCGCTCGCGTTCAGCACCGATTGGCCGAGCAGCTTCTGGATCACCGCGCTCAGCGCCGGGGCCTACCTGCTCGCGGCCCTGCCGCGGCCGGCCTGGACCCGGCGGGCAGCGCCCCTGCCCCATCCGGTGCTGGACCACCCGGCGCCCGGCACCACGCCCCGGAAGGGCTGACGCGGGCGCCCGGCCTGTTGTCAGCCGCCGTTGATCATCGCGAACACCTTGTCATGGTCGCCCCGGGCCTCCGCGAAGCGTTGCAGCTTGACCCGCTCGACCAGGATTTCCGGCGCCGCGCCGTCGGCGGCGAAGAGGGCCATGCTCTCCTGGACATACTCGTCGAGCGGCATCGCCCGCGGGTTGGCGCGCTGCCCCGGCGTGAGGTCGGTCGCGACCAGCGGCGGCGCCAGCTCGATCACCTGCACCGGGGTGCCGCGCAGCAGGAAGCGCAGCGACTGTGTGTAGGAGTGCATCGCCGCCTTGGTGGCGCCGTAGGTCGGCGTGTCCGCCCGCGGCACGAAGGCGAGGCCCGAGGTCACGTGCACTACCGCCGCCGCCTGCTGCCGGCGCAGGTGCGGCAGCAGCGCCGCGGTGAGCCGGATCGGGCCGAGCAGGTTGGTGGCAACCGTCGCCTCGGCAGCCGCAAGGTCGAACGGCTCGGCCAGCGCGTCCTCGATCTGCATGATCCCGGCGTTGTTGAGCAGCACGTTCAGCGCCGGGTAATCCTGCGGGACCCGCCCGGCGAAGGCATGGATCGCCGCCGGGTCGGCCACGTCGAGCACGACGGAGGCCATGCCGGGGTTGGCGGCGGCCACCTCGGCCAGCGGCTCGGGGCGGCGCCCGGCGATGATGACCTGGTTGCCGGCGGCGTGGAACGCCTCCGCCAGGCCGCGGCCGATGCCCGACCCGCCGCCGGTGATGAGGATGGTGTTGCCGGTCATGTCCATGCTGTTCTCCTGCTGCCTTGGCCCGGCACGCGGCCGGATGGAGCCGATCTGGGTGCGGAGATGGATGGCGGCTTGCCGGAATCGCCGGATTGCTTGCCCAATGCTCCGGGACGCGCTTCTCTCCCGCCTCCGCCGCACGAAATGGATGAGGCATGACCCAGGACCTTTGCTGCGCCGTCCGGCGCTACGTCGATGTGCACGGCGACGGGGACGGCGTGTCCGCGGCGCCGCTTCCGGGGATCGGCATGATGCGGGCCTACGCGCCGACCCCCATGGTGAAGATGATCTACAAGCCGCTCGTCTGCCTGATCCTGCAAGGGGCCAAGCAGGTGACGGTCGGCCCGGACAGCTACGAGTTCGCCGCCGGGCAGTCGGCGATCATCAGCGCCGACGTGCCGGCCGTGAGCCGAATCACGCAGGCGAGCCGGGCCAAGCCGTATGTCGCGCTGGCCATCGAGCTGGACATGGCCGTGCTGCTCGACCTGTCGGCGCAGATCGACGGTTCCAGCGGTCCCGGCCCGGCGGCCCCGCCGGTGCTGCTCGACGAGACCGACGCCGCGGTCGCCGACTGCGCGCTGCGGCTGGTGCGCCTGCTCGAGCGTCCGGAGGCCATCCCGCTGCTGCGCCCGTCCATCGGACGCGAGCTGCATTACTGGCTGCTGGCCGGGCGGCACGGGCAGGCCGTCCGCGCCCTCGCCCGGCCGGACGGGGCCGCGCACCGCGTGGCACGTGCGGTCGCCATGCTGCGCGACGGGTTCGACCGTCCGCTGCGGGTGGAGCGCCTGGCCGCCGCCGCCGGCATGAGCGCGTCGAGCTTCCACCACCACTTCCGCGCCGTCACCTCCTTGTCGCCGATGCAGTTCCAGAAGCAGCTCCGGCTGATCGAGGCGAGGCGGCGGATGCTGGGCGATGGCCTGTCGGCCAACCGGGCGGCGTTCGAGGTCGGCTATGAGAGCGTCACGCAGTTCACCCGGGAGTACGGCCGCATGTTCGGGCTGCCGCCGGGGCGCGACCGGAGCGAGGGCCGGGCGGCGTAAGGGGGCGATGGATGGACGAGGTGGACCGCAAGCTGCTGGCGCTGCTGCAGCAGGACGCGACGGTCGCCATGTCCGAGTTGGCCGAGCAGGTCGGGCTGTCCGCGACGCCGGTGTGGAAACGCATCCAGAAGCTGGAGCAGGCCGGGGTCATCGTCGGGCGCGTGGCCCTGCTGGAGCCCGAGCAGGTCGGCATCGGCCTGATCGTGTTCGTCGCCATCGAGGCGCACGAGCACACGCCGGACTGGCTGGCCCGCTTCGCCGCCGCCATGGAGGCTATGCCGGAGGTGATGGACGCCTACCGCATGGCGGGCGAGGTGGACTACATGCTGCGCGTCGCCGTCACCGGCATGGCGGCGTTCGACGACTTCTACAAACGGCTGATCGCCGCCGTGCCGCTGAAGAACGTCACGTCGCGGTTCGCGATGGAGCGGCTGAAGGGCACCACCGCCTACCCGTTGCCGGCCGGCGCCTTCCGGGACCGCCGGGCGGCCGAGTCAAGCTCCTGAGCGGCCCTGTCCGCCTCGGACCGACTGGACCGGCGGGGCCGCATCTTTCCCGGGCCGAGGCCGCGGCAGGATGGTTTACCCTTTTCTGCTGCCTCCGGAGCCGGTCCTTGCATAATGCTGGCGCCGCGCATTCCGCGCTTGAGCGCGCTTGCGTTCTGGCGAACCTGGTGCTGCCCGGTCTTGGGTGGTTCTGGAGGCATCATGCACAGATCGCACGTCATCGAGGTGTCCGGCCGGTTCGCCGGGGCAGCCGTGAGCCAGGGCGGAACGTTCCGTTTCATCGCCGTGGACCCGCGGGTGGAGGAGCTGGACCACAGCCTGTGGCCCAGCCTGCCCGACATGCAGCGGGCCGTCACGCACCTGATGGAGGCGGGGCGCCTGCCGGTCGCGCAGCCTGACGCCGCGCCGTAGCCGGGCCGGATCGCGCCGTCATTCACGAGGAGTACAGCTCATGCAGGCACGCGGCCTCTCCAGGCGGGGGCTGATCGCCGCCGCCGCAGCCACCGTGGCGGGTGGTCCGGGGCTGTCGGCCGAACGGCCGGCCGTGCTGCGCGTCGGCAACCAGAAAGGCGGGCTGCGGTCCCTGCTGGAAGCCTCGGGCGTCGCCAAGGACCTGCCCTACACGCTTGAATGGGCCGAGTTCCCCGCGGCTGCCCCCTTACTGGAAGCGTTGAACGCCGGGGCCTTGGACATCGGCTACCAGGGCGACCTCGCCTTCCTGACTTCCTTTGCCGCCGGGGCGCCGCTGCGCGCAGTGGGTGCCGGACGGTCCTCCGCGGCGGCCCAGGCGATCCTGGTCAAGCAGGACTCGCCGGTCCGCACGGTGGCCGACCTGCAAGGCCGCAAGGTGGCGGGCAACCGAGGAGGCTGGGGGCAGTACCTGATCCGCGCGGCGCTCCAGCAGGCGGGCGTGTCCCCGGGCGGCGTCGGCATCACCCTGCTGCCGCCCTCCGATGCCTCGCTCGCCTTCCGGTCCGGCGCGGTGGACGCCTGGGCGGTGTGGGAGCCTTATGTGTCCCTTGAGGTGCTGCGGTTCGGTGCCCGCGTCCTGGTGGACGGAAGCGGGCTGACGCCCGCGGTCACGTTGGTGTCGGCGCATGAGGAGGCGATCCGGGACAAGCGGGCGGCGCTGGCCGACTTCCTCCAACGGTTCCGGAGCGCATGGGCGTGGGCGGAGGGGCATATCCCCGACTACGCCCGCTACAACGCCGCCCTGACGGGCCTGCCCGAGCCGGTGCTGCGCCGGGCCTACGAGACGGAACGCACCAAGCCCGTGGGCGTGACCCCGGCGCTGATTGCCGAGATGCAGGCGGCGGCGGGCCATGCGCTTGAGTTCGGGCTGCTCCGTCAGCCTCTGGAGGCGAGCCGGGCCTTCGACGCCAGCTTCACGGAGGGTGCGGCGTAGCGCATGGGGGACGCCACGGCCAAGCCCCTTTTCCCGGGCGCCTTCCATCCGCATCTCGACGGCACCGCGCGTCCATGCGGGTGCGCGCGTTCCAAGAGGCATCCATGACCAAGCAGCTCCATCTCGGCGCCTTCATGCGCCCGGTCGGCATCCACACCGCCTGGTGGCGGATGCCCGGCGCCTGGCCGGGCGCCAACTTCGACCTCCATGCCCTGGTCCGCCTGATCCGGGCGCTGGAGCGCGGACGGTTCGACGCCTTCTTCATGGCCGACCACCTGGCCGTGCTGAACATGCCCATGGCGGCACTCCGCCGCAGCGCGACCGCCACCTCCTTCGAGCCGCTCACCTTGCTTTCGGCGCTGGCGATGGTGACGGAGCGCATCGGCCTGGTCGCCACCGCCTCCACGACGTTCGACGAGCCGTACCACATCGCCCGGCGCTTCGCCTCCCTGGACCATATCAGCGCCGGGCGGGCCGGGTGGAACGTCGTGACGACCAGCAACCCCGACGCCGCCCTCAACTTCGGCCGGGACGAGCATGTGGAGCACGACGAGCGATACCGCAGGGCGCGCGAGTTCCACGCGGTCGTCACGGGCCTGTGGGACAGTTGGGCGGACGACGCTTGGGTGCGGGATCAGGAGACAGGCATCTTCTTCGACCCGGAGAAGATGCACGTGCTGGACCACCGGGGCGAGAGCCTCCGGGTGCGCGGTCCCCTCAACATCGCGCGCCCGGTGCAGGGCTGGCCGGTGATCGTGCAGGCGGGCGCCAGCGACGCCGGGCGGCAGCTCGCGGCGGAGACGGCAGAGGTCGTGTTCGGCAGCAGCCGCACGCTGGAGGACGGGCGCAGCTTCCGCACGGACCTGTCGGCGCGGATGCGCGCGCTGGGCCGCGACCCCGCCCACCTCAAGGTGCTGCCCGGCGCGCTGGTGGTGGTCGGCCGCACGACCGCGGAGGCGCAGGAGAAGAAGGCGCTGCTCGACAGCCTCGTGCATCCCGACAGCGGCATCCCGAACCTGTCCATCCGCCTGGGCGTGGACGCCTCCGGCTTCGACCTGGATGCGCCGCTGCCGGAACTGCCGCCGACGAACCAAGGGCAGAGCGGCCAGGCCGCCCTCGTTGCCCAAGCCCGGCGCGAAAACCTCACGGTGCGCCAACTGGCGCAACTGGCCGGCGGCTACGCAGGCCTGCAGATGGTGGGCACGGCCGGGGAGATCGCCGACACCATGCAGGCCTGGCTGGAGGCCGACGCCGCGGAGGGGTTCAACGTGATGTTCCCGACCGTGCCGCAAGGCCTCGACGACTTCGTGGACCTGGTGGTGCCGGAGCTGCAGCGGCGCGGCATCTTCCGCAAGGAATACGCGGGCGCGACGCTGCGCGACCACCTGGGCCTGTCGCGTCCGGCGAATCGGTTCTTTCCGGAGCGGGAGGGACGGTAGGGAGTCCGGTTGCGAAGGGGGGGGATGCTGCCGAGCCGGGCTGCTCTAGTGATGCGGGTTGTCGGTGGGCACATGTAAAAGCCTTTCATGCCGCCACTTTATTATTGTTATTGGATTTGCATCTTTGTAGAATATTCAATATCGACATGGATGCCTTATACACCTTGGGTCAGGATTTGCACAGAAGGGCTGGATGAAAAAATAACTCTTTGCATTGTAGGCTAACCACCTATCGGTTTCCACGTATGCCAGAGTGGCGGCAGGGGCAAAGCG